>CAZLBE010000466.1:0-2514 GCA_964557635.1 uncultured Desulfobacterales bacterium | reverse complement strand
CTGAGATCACAACTCCGTCTAAAAGTTTTGTCCTTTTTTTAAGAAAAGATATGATCTTTTTTTCATCAATAAAAGAACCGTCATCCATGGGAGATTGTCCTGCTGCAAGATCGGGATTGTGACAATATGGACAGAAAAAATTACACCCCGATGTAAACACCACACAGGATACAAGCCTTGGAAAATCTATCATGGAAGTTTTTAAAAGACCGCCGAATTTCATTATAGCCCCATTATTTTTCTGAAACTCATTTAATTCGATTATCAAGTTTTTATCGGACATTAAAGATTTAAATAGTTTGATAACAGCGAATAAGAAAAGCCTGACCCCCGTTTTGAAAAATTTTCAATTAAAAAATTTGGTAATCGAGTTTAAGGCAAATTAAAGGCAAATTAAAGGAGTTTCTAATTTTGTTACATTACATAAATCTGCAGCACCTTGTAAACGCTTACTATTCACGAATTGACTGTGAACGGTTACAAAAATAAATATGTTTTTTCTATGAAGCTTTTTTGAATTTTTTATCCAATGCAACTGTTTTAAATGTCTTACGCATGGTAAATTCCGACTGTTTCCCGTTGTTCCACTGTTTAACGGGCCTTAAGTACCCTACAACCCTGGAATATACCTCTGTCTCTGCCCCGCATTTTTCACATTTACTATGGTTTCCCGTTATATATCCATGGGTAGGACATACGGAAAATGTTGGAGTCAATGTAAAATAGGGAAGCCTGAAATTAGATGAAACTTTCTTCACCATGGCTTTTACAATTTCTATATCTTTCACTTCCTCCCCAAGGAAAAGATGAAGCACTGTTCCTCCGTTATAACGCACCTGGAGATTATCCTGAAGTTCCAGTGCTTCAAACACATCATCGGTATAATTCACCGGAAGATGGGTTGAATTTGTATAAAACGGTTCCTGGCCTGCCTGGTATTCATTTTCATTTGCACAAATGATATCCGGGTATCTGCCCTTGTCCATCATTGCAAAACGATAGATTGTGCCTTCTGCAGGCGTTGCCTCAAGATTAAATATTTCACCGGTTGTTTCCTGCATCTTTTTAATAACTGTTCTGATGTGATCCATGACCCTGACAGAAAACTCCTGCCCCTGTTCAGAGGCAATTCCCTGTCCGAAAAAATTAAGACAGGCCTCATTCATCCCAAGAATACCAATGGTTGAAAAATGATTTTTCCAGTAAAGGCCGGTACTTTCTTTTATTTTCCTTAAATAGAACTTTGAATAGGGGTAAAGATTGCCGTTTGTGAATTTTTCAAGGACTTTTCTCTTTATTGCAAGGGAATCACCTGCTGTTTTCAAAAGAGCATCAATTCTTGCCATAAAATCCTCTTCACTTGAGGCAAGATATCCTATACGGGGCAGGTTTATGGTAACAACGCCAATGGAGCCCGTCAGGGGATTTGCTCCGAAAAGCCCGCCGCCCCGTTTTCTGAGTTCCCTGTTATCAAGTCTTAACCTGCAGCACATTGACCTTGCATCATCGGGAGACATATCTGAATTAACAAAATTTGAAAAATATGGGATTCCGTATTTACCTGTCATTTTCCAGATATTTTCAAGGTTGGGATTATCCCAGTTAAAGTCCTTTGTAATATTATAGGTTGGAATTGGAAAGGTAAAAACCCTGCCCCTTGCATCTCCTTCCATCATAACTTCTGCAAATGCAGAGTTAATCATATCCATCTCTTTCTGGAATTCGGCATAGGTTTCTTCCCTGTATTTTCCCCCTATGATAACGGGAGAATCCTTTAAAATAGATGGAACGTAAAGATCCATTGTGATATTGGTAAAAGGTGTCTGGAATCCCACCCTTGTGGGGATATTGATATTAAATACAAACTCCTGAAGAGCCTGCTTCACCTCTTTATAATTCAGGTTGTCCACCCTTACAAACGGGGCAAGCAGGGTGTCAAAATTGGACATTGCCTGGGCACCGGCAGCTTCACCCTGGAGGGTATAAAAAAAGTTGACCATTTGCCCAAGAGCTGTCCTGAAATGCTTTGGAGGAGAGCTTTCAACCTTCCCTGCAACGCCTTTAAAACCTTCCATGAGCAGATCCTGGAGGTCCCATCCAACACAATAAACGGAGAGAAGACTTAAATCATGGATATGGAAATCCCCTCTGTTATGGGCATCTCTTACCTCCGGTGGATAGATGCGGTTCAACCAGTATTCAGAAGTGATATCAGAAGAGATAAAATTATTTAGACCCTGTAGTGAATAGCTCATATTGCTGTTCTCTTTTACTTTCCAGTCCATTCTCCTGATATAGCTGTCCATGAGGTCCACATGCTCCTTAATGGTGATGCTTCTGATCTGGTTGTGCTGTTCCCTGTAGATAACATAGGCCTTTGCAGTCTTGTAAAACGGAGAATCAAGAAGAACACGCTCAACAATATCCTGGATCTCCTCCACCTCCGGAAGGGGCCCCATGCGCAGATCCCTTGCAAGGGTTATCACCTTCAGCGTAAGTTTTTTAGCCTCTTTT
>CAZLBE010000465.1:0-2534 GCA_964557635.1 uncultured Desulfobacterales bacterium | reverse complement strand
AGCGCTTGGAAAATTTTTTCATTTTCTCTGGAACAGAAATGATAAAATACTAAAAGCAATTAATATCAAGCCCCTATCCTCAAAGATAAAAAGCCTTACAACGATTAAAAAAAAAGAGAGCGATACAAAGGAACCGGAAAATCATCAAACAGGACAATTAAATGCCATAAGCTATGAATTAAACCCAAAAGGCTCATCTGAAAAAATCACAGAAACCGGAAATAGGGAAATTAAAATCACAGCAACGGGAAATGAAAATTTCAGTGATTCTTTTACTTCTGATGCTTCAGGACCGCAAGAGATCTACCGGTTTGAAGATATAAGGGAGGATGAGGGCTTTAAGCTTCCGCCCGTTTCCCTTTTAAATGAAAAGAAAAAAAGGAAAACAAGCGTTGATATTGAAAAATTAAAGAAAAAAGGAAAAATTCTTGAGGAAAAACTCTCTGATTTCAAGATTTCAGGTGAAGTTGTGGAGATACTTCCGGGACCGGTAATAACAACATTTGAGTACAGACCTTCCCCTGGCATTAAAATAAGTAAAATAGTCAATCTCACCGATGATCTTGCTCTGGCATTAAGTGCAATGAGCATAAGGATAATTGCTCCCATTCCAGGCAAAGATGTTGTGGGTATTGAAATTCCGAATGACAAAAGGGAGATTGTGGTTTTGCGGGAGCTGATCGATTCTTCAGCCTTTGCAGCATCTTCTTCAAAACTTACATTGTGTATGGGAAAAAATATTCTTGGTGCTCCGGTTGTTGCACAATTGGAGAAGATGCCCCATCTGCTCATAGCAGGTGCAACCGGAACGGGAAAAAGTGTGGGTTTAAATGCCATGATAATAAGTCTTCTCTACAAGGCATCACCCGATGAAGTAAAATTTATCATGATAGATCCCAAACGCATTGAACTTTCAGTTTACGATGGTATTCCCCATCTTATATCTCCCGTTGTAACCGATATGAAAAAAGCGACAAATGCCCTTCTCTGGGGCGTACGTGAAATGGAAAGAAGGTATGAACTACTTGCGGAAAACGGGGTTAGAAATATCCTGCAGTACAATGCCTTTGCTGAAAAGCAGAACAAGAAGAAAAACAAAATTTTGGCAAAAAAAACGCCCTCTGACCAGAAAACTTCCTCTGACCGGAACAAAAACAAAGCGGAAAATGTTGATCCCGGTTCCATTAAAGATACAGAAAAACCCATGGAAATTCTTCCCTATATTGTCGTTATTGTGGATGAATTTGCAGATCTTATGATGGTTGCCTCAAGGGATGTTGAAGCAGCGCTTATCCGTCTTGCTCAGATGGCAAGGGCTGCAGGTATCCATCTTATACTTGCAACCCAGAGGCCTTCCGTGGATGTTTTAACGGGAATCATAAAGGCAAATTTTCCCACAAGAATTTCGTTTCAAGTCTCATCCAGAATTGACTCAAGGACAATTCTGGATACAAACGGCTCGGAAAGGCTGCTTGGAAACGGGGATATGCTTTTTCTTCCCCCTGGAACAGGAAGGCTGCAGAGAATTCAATGCGCCTATATTTCAGAAGCTGAAATTTCAAGGATTACAGATTTTCTCAAAGCCCAGAAAACTCCTGAATATGTTGAGGATGTTACAAAACAGATCGATAAAGACAAAGCTGAAATTGACAAAGAAGATTATGATGAAAAATATGATGAGGCTGTGGCTCTTATCACCAAAACAAGACAGGCATCCATTTCAAGTGTGCAGCGTCATCTGCGCATCGGGTATAACAGGGCGGCAAGAATCATAGAGATGATGGAAACAGAAGGGGTCATAGGTCCCCAGGAAGGTTCAAAACCCAGAGAGATCTTTGTAAAAAGTTATGAAAATTGATTTTGATTTTGCAAAAACCATAAAAGGTTTTATTGAGGATTCTGAGGCGGAAAGGCTGTATAAAACCGCCCTTGAAGCTGCAGCATTGGGCCCATGCCTTGAAATAGGAAGCTACTGCGGAAAATCCGCCTATTTCATCGGCATGGCATGTAAAAAGAAAAACAGTGTTGTTTTTTCCATTGACCACCACCGCGGCTCAGAGGAACAGCAGTCAGGTGAACAATATTTTGACCCTGACCTTCTTGAAAAAGGACTCTCTGCTGAAGAACAACCCCGAATTAACACTTTTAGCATGTTCAGAAACACCATTGAACGTGCCATGCTTGAAGATGTTGTAGTACCAATTGTAGCTGAATCTTCTGTTGCAGGCAAAATGTGGTCAACGCCCCTTGCAATGGTTTTCATTGATGGCGGGCACAGCATTGATGCTGCAGAAAATGATTATAAAATCTGGTCGCCCCATATTATGGTTAATGGATTTCTTGTTATCCATGATGTTTTCATGGATCCTGAAAAAGGAGGCCAGGCACCAAGATATATTTATGAAAAAGCCCTTGATTCCGGGATGTATGAGAACATGGGCATGACACATACGCTTGGTGTGCTGAAAAAAAATACATTATACTCGATTATCAAGTTTTTTACTTAAAAATTTTCACCGCAGAGAACGCAGAGA
>CAZLBE010000464.1:0-2541 GCA_964557635.1 uncultured Desulfobacterales bacterium | reverse complement strand
TACATCGTCAAGTGGAAGTGACCCAATATCGCAAAGTGGCATGAGATAGTCGAACAAAAAAATAGAGTAATTCTTGTCAATAAACTCCTCGATGCTAAAGCATATTAATTTGTGCAATTTCCAGTTATTCACGAGATAATTTTAATGGATATGAGTAACTGAATAAACACTGATATTCAATGATCAAAATATTACTACTTTGCAGAAGATTTGTCCGAAAAAATCATTCTTTTAAAAGATTTATGGGAAGGTATTGATGCAGACTGAAGACAAATATATCTTTAAATATATGAGGTAAAAGAATGATGCAGAGTTCAATAACAAGCAAAGGCCAGCCAGGTTACTATTCCAAAGAAAATTAGAGAATTTCTTAAGGCAAGGACATCAGATAAAATTATTTTTACTCCTGTAGAGGATGGAAAGGTATTGATTCTCCGTGAAAATTGATTAGTCCACTTTAGTGGATCAGGTTCGTAAACGGTAATGATTACTTGTTTCAGTTCATCTCGGGCAGGACTGCCATTTTATATTTGTTTCCCATAACGGCCATGAGGCGGATCCGGACTTGCCAGGATTTACCTCACAACAAAAGATGAAACTCTTATAACTCAAGGTACTTTGCAGGAGTTTCATATAAAACTGCCATGAGGCGGATCCGGATTGATCCAGCCGCCTCACAACAAATGAAGTAGGGCAGAAGGCGCGGAGCCCTATAGAATGCCGTCGATTTGCATTCTATTTATTATAAATTTGAGTCCAAGCATTATGGGATCAGAGCTGGAAAACTCCCAGGGGCTTGAAGAATCATCATGGAAATGAAACAAATATTAATTAATACCTGTAATAATCGGGTTTAAATGGTCCGTTTACCGGCACGCCTATATAGTCTGCCTGCACCTGATTTAATTTTGTCAGTTTTGCCCCTAAAATATCAAGATGCAGCCTTGCAACCTCTTCATCAAGTTCTTTTGGAAGGGTATATACCTTTTTTTCAAGTTTTTCATTAGCAAGTTTTATCTGGGCAAGGCATTGATTTGTAAAGCTGCTACTCATTACAAAACTTGGATGACCCGTTGCGCATCCAAGGTTGACAAGCCTGCCTTCTGCAAGCATAATAACGGATTTTCCCGATGTAAGAGTCCATTTGTCAACTTGGGGTTTGATGGTGGTTTTCACGAAATCAGAATTATCATCAAGATAGCTCATTTCAATTTCATTATCAAAGTGGCCGATATTACAGATAATTGACTCATCTTTCATCATTTCAATGTGACGTCCTTTTATTACCTGGTAGTTTCCCGTTGCAGTGACAAAAATGTCACCAAGGGGGGCAGCTTCTTCCATGGTCATCACCTGGAATCCTTCCATAACGGCCTGGAGCGCACATATGGGATCGATTTCCGTTATAATCACCCTTGCTCCAAAACCTTTCATGGAAGCAGCACAGCCTTTGCCTACATCACCATAGCCTGCAATGACAACAACCTTGCCTGCTATCATCACATCCGTTGCCCTTTTAATACCGTCTGCAAGGGATTCCCTGCATCCGTAAAGATTGTCAAATTTTGATTTTGTCACGGAATCATTGACATTTATGGCCGGAAAGAGTAGCTTTTTGTCCGCTGCAAGGTGGTATAACCTGTGAACACCCGTTGTGGTTTCCTCGGAAACACCTCTTATATTTTTTGCAATCTCTGTCCAGTGTTTTGGATTTTTGTCATAGGATTTCTTTAATCTCTGCATGAGAAATTTTTCATCGGCGCTTCCTGGTTTTTCATTAAATAAAGCCGGATTATTCTCAACTTTTACCCCCTGGTGAACAAACAGGGTTGCATCCCCTCCGTCATCAACAATGAGATCAGGCCCTGATCCGTCCGGCCATGTTAAAGCCTGCTCAGTGCACCACCAGAACTCCTCAAGGCTTTCACCCTTCCATGCAAATACAGCAGCTGATTTTTTGTCTGCAATGGCAGCAGCTGCATGGTCCTGGGTGGAGAAAATGTTGCAGCTTGCCCATCTGATATTAGCCCCTAATTCATATAAAGTATTTATGAGCATGGCAGTCTGGATTGTCATGTGAAGGCTTCCCGTTATTTTAAGTCCCTTTAAGGGTTTTGCCTTGCCGTATTTTTTTCTTACCGCCATAAGTCCCGGCATCTCTTTTTCCGACAGCTGCATATCTTTGTGACCGTAGGATGCAAGGGAAATATCTTTAACCTTATAATCAAGATCAAGGTCAAGCTCCATGAATGAAGAATCAGTATTCATGTAAGTCATAATCTGGTGTACTCCTTAATTTTACTCAGAATTTATTTAAAATCCCGTTTTAATTTTTTTTTATATGAAATAGAATGTAAATAAACAGCATCCTATTTCTATATTTGTTGAGAGGCGGCCGGGCCAAATCCAGATCGGCATCATGGCCGTCGTTTATAATCCTGCTTTTTCTCTTATTTCATCTGCCTTGTCAGTGTACTCCCAGGTAAAATCAGGATCTTTACGTCCAAAATGACCATATGCTGAAGTTTTCCTGTAAATGGG
>CAZLBE010000463.1:0-2552 GCA_964557635.1 uncultured Desulfobacterales bacterium | reverse complement strand
TTTATCCTGCTTCCATAATAAAACCCTGCATACAATTCACCGAGCACAACAGCAGGTATTAAAATTTCGTCAGAATTTTCCAATAACTCAATTATTTCTTTATCACCTTTTTTCAGCGCAGAATAGATGTTGGTATCAATGCAGATTCGCATTATTCCCAAATCTCCCTATCAATTTCTTCAAATATTGCGGTGTTCTTCATGAATTCTTCTGTTCTTGATCTGTCCCATGTGCCTGCTAATTTTGAAAGATCTCTCTTTTTATTTGAATTGTTCCCAAGCTCTAAAGCCTTTTCTAATAAAGCGATAACCGTTTTATTGATACTTAGTTTTTGTTTTTTTGACATTGCCCTTATAAGGATATCAATATTTTCCGGAACATGCCTTAATGTTATCTGCCTCATCATTTGCCTCCATGTATTCTTTTATTGCCATCATTAATATGAGTATAAATGAAATTAATAATCAAGGCAATAGGAAAGGGCACTACATCCACTATCTGCATTATCACATGGTTATCGGGGTCTGACCCTGATAAGTAATTGTTTTGTCAGGCATATTGTTCTAAAAAATTTTGTTTTTTTCTCTTAAAACTCACTTTTCATGGTCAAAAACAGCATTGTAAGAATTTTGTTACCGGCTCCAATGAAGGTTCTATACATTCTTTCTCGCCTGTACGAATATGTTTGTGGTCAGGAAATGTACTTAAATTTGGATGATGTGGTGCATTATCATATCGAAAAACCATGTGCTGGTCCGCATTCATATAATGATACCGATATTTTATTTTTGTCGGTTTACTAATCTGCTTGACCTCAACAAAGTCTAAACGACTGCCATTTTCAAAAAAAATCGACCCTTGAATATATCCTTGTTTGCTATTATAAATTTTCTTTTTAATCGTATAAGACTGGATATACGGAAATTTAAGCAATAATTGTTCTAGTTCAGCAAAATAAGCGTTGATCATACAAGTTCCTGAAGACGTTGTTCATTATCGTTGAACATTTCATAAAGGCCTGCCCACAACATATATTCTTCAGTGTCATCACGCTTTCCTGCTTCAAATTGACTATAAAATTCCTGTGATGAAATATGATAGGTGTCTTCAAATTGTTTTAAATCAAGACGTATATTCAATAGGCCCTTTTTTAACTCAGCAATTTGATACTCAAAAAAATTCTGTACAAAAATTTCTTGATCCTTTAATGACTCAAAAAGTTTTTTGAGTCGTTGTGCTGTATCAGCCTTAATATCTAATTGTAAATTTAACATAGTGTGCCCCCTCCCCCCCGTTTTTCTTATGTTTTAGTGATTTCAATAATCCCGGCTAATTTACCAATTAGGATACCAGAACTGAGAGTTCGATTCAAATATAATCTTTGTCACCATCACTGAATGGCGGGACAAATTTTTACCATCTACTGTAGAATGATTCTTTGAAATTAATTTTCAATAACTTTAATAATACGTTCCGAGGCATTCCCATCCCAGAATTTTGGTCGCTGGCCGGTTTTCCAGTCATTGTTCATTATCTTTTTGAATGATTCAAGGATCTTTTCTTTTGATGTTCCCATGAGTTCATTTGTACCTTGTGTTACAGTAATCGGGCGTTCTGTATTATTTCTGAGGCAGTTTAGTACTACGAAAGCGGCATAAAATCAAAGGAAAAACTTGATTGTTTTCATGTTTATGATGCGGATAAGTACTTATATCTTTCCAGTGAGGCTTGTTATCCCATCTGACAATTAAATTGCCATTATTTTTTTGGCAATGGTATGAGTACTTTTAAAAATTTTTAGTGTGCAGTTCAGTAATGTATAAAAAACAGTTTTCTTTGAGAGCAGCCTTTATTTTGATAAGCTTAACAGAATCTTCATCAATAAGCTCAAGGACATCAATATCACGAACAATATCCGATTGCCTGAGAGCAGAAATTATTTCATACAAAGCTTAAGGTCCTTGTATTTTCTATTCCACTCCCTATAGGCAATTAAAAAACCTTCCCATAATAACAAATTATCCCATTCCTCAAAGTTCTCTTCTCCCTTTTCTGCCTTTTTTTTAAAGGAGGCATAATTCACTCCATACTTTGATTCAAACATTTCAATTTTGCTTTTATATAAATCTTTTTTGCCAAGCGCCTTATCAATTAACAAATCAATAATTTCATTATTTCCCACGTCAGCAGCAATAGAAGGCGGTATCTTTAATATTACCTCACTGGTTGGATGGTTTTCCATTGGTGATTCTCCTATTTTTATTGTTAACTTATATTTTATCAAAAACTCTAAAATGATACTGGGGTCTGACCCAAAAATGTTGTCTTCCAGGATCAGTGTGACCGGATCATTACCAATAAATCCTTTCTAGCCGATGTAGAGCAGGACTTCCCTGAAGCTGTTGAATGTTTCCCCGTCAATATAAGAACCCGAATAGATATAAGGGTATTTCATGCCTGCTGCCGTAAAGGATATCATCCTTGACCAGCCAGGCATTATCCGGATGATGTTTTATCTGCTTCTTTGTTTTGTTTTTTCCACCAATTTCAAA
>CAZLBE010000462.1:0-2555 GCA_964557635.1 uncultured Desulfobacterales bacterium | reverse complement strand
AAAGCAATTACTATTACACCTTTTACTCTGAATTTATAAGCTGCATATAACATAGGTATAAAAAATAAACCCCTGTGCAAACCATGGGGTATATTAAAAATAGGCCAGTTCGGGGCTTTCCCGCCCATAAGAGTTATTATGCCGGGAAGATCATATAATATTGCAAGAACTATCATAATGATGGTGAGATACCAAAGATGGGCATTTCTCCATCCACTCATTTTCTTAATCACGTTTCACTCCTCATTTTTGCTTTGGCTTATGATTTTCAACCCCTCAAGTGTAAGAGATTTTTCAACTTTTTCAATGGCTTTTGAGGCGCCTGCAATAAGCACTGCAAGGCCTCCTGTAGCAATAATCATGGGAGAAGCGTTCATCTCTTCTGCCATCCTTTCCACCATTCCGTCAACAAGGGCGGCATTCCCATGAATAATACCGGCTTTGATACTGTCAATTGTATTTTTTCCTATAACATGATCCGGAGCCTTGAAAATTTCCACCCTTGGAAGCTTGGATGCATTTTGAAAAAGAGCTTCAGATGAAATCATAACCCCAGGTGTTATGGCACCTCCGAGATACTCTCCTTTTTCAGATATGGCATCAAAGGTTGTGGCAGTTCCAAAATCAATAATAATCAGGCTTTTTCTGTATTTTCCATAGGCGGCAATGGCGTTGACAATCCTGTCCGCGCCAACTTCATCAGGATTATTGTAAAGAACAGGCATGATTTTTTTTACTGATTCCGCATTGATCCATATGGGTGCTTTTAAAAGGTATTTTTCACAGAATTTATTTAAAATACCAACAACAGGGGGGACAACGGAAGAAATAACTATTTTATCTATGTCATTTGGTTTTATATCTTTGTCGGCAAAAAGAGCCTTTGCGAGAATATTAAATTCATCTGCAGTGGTATCCTTTATTGTTCTGATTCTCCAGTCTTCAATGAGGAGATCATTTTTGAACACACCAATAACTGTATTTGTATTACCGACATCAATAACAAGAAGCATATTCATTCTCCATTGAAATTTTATTTTTCAATTTTTACTGTAAAAATCTCAGGTTTAGTTTTGGTAAGAATCATGCCTACGGGAAGATTCATTATTGCTCTGCGGACATATACTCCGGGACCAAGACCTTTTAAATCTATGTATATCCGGAATGCTTTTTTTAGATCCTTTTTTTTAAGTATGTTTGCGTATCCCTTCACCTGTATTTCCATTTCCGGAGGGGTTATAATTATTTTTTTCATTGAACTGTTTTCTGTTTTTACAGGGATATGCTTAAATGATCTGATAATGGTTTTTTCTTTTATGGGAACAGATACAAGAATTATTTCAGGCTTTGAAACCACGCCAGTTGTTTTATTGATATCTATTGGAACTTCCCTTTTGAAACTCTCTTTAAATCCGGTTATATCCACAGGTTTGGTCCTAACGGATTTAATGGAGTCAATAACAGAGGCAGCTCCCTGCAACTCAATTTTTCCGGGTTCTGATTCCGATGGAAGGGCAGTATAACCAGGAGCTGGCTTTCCTGAATACGGTACGATCACATGAAAATATTTTTTTACCATTTTATCTAATTTTATAATGATAAAAGAAGGACTAATGCTGGTTATTTTTATTCCGGGATGCAGAGATATTCTGTTTTCAATAACAGGAATTGAATATAGACCAGGCTCAATGCTGCCTGAATCTCCGGCAGGATCGGAAGCTAAATCTGTATATAAATCAACGTTATAACTTAAATTATCATCAGCCATCTGTTTAATAATTCTTCCAGAAAGTGGTTTGCAGTGTATAAATTGTAAAGAAATTCTTGTAAATAGAAATCAAAAAACAACGATAAAAACCGAAACCAAAAAATTAGTTATTGGTATAAATGCAATTAAACTGGCAGATAGTGTTATTTCAAATAAAAAAGTTATAAATAAACACGTTAAAATAGATGAAAATGGTGTGCAAGTAGATTAATTCTGTTGCCATTTACTTGGATTCATACGCCAGTTTTGTAACGCATCTAAATCCTTTTCAGTAATATAGTTTGACAATAAAGCCTCTTTAAGTAACGTATCGTAATTACTTAAGGTAGCTAATTCAACTCCTTCCTTTTCAAAATTTTTCTTAGCAGTAGCAAATCCATAAGTAAAAATTGCAACCATTCCTTTTACATTTGCATTTGCTTTTTTTAATGCTTTTACTGCGTTTATACTACTATGACCTGTACTTATTAAATCTTCAACAACTACAACATTTTGTCCGTTTTCTAAATGCCCTTCAATTTGATTCTGTCTACCATGTTTTTTAGCTTCCGGTCTAACATAAACAAAAGGTACACCAAGTTCTTGGGCAACTAAAGCTCCAATTGCAATTGCTCCTGTCGCAACACCTGCAATAACATCCGGTTTGCCATATTTATATTCGATTAAATCGGAAAGACTTTCTCGTATAAAATTACGAATCGGCACATAAGATAAAATAATTCTATTATCACAATAAATAGGTGATTTCCAGCCTGAAGCCCAAGTGTAGGGGGTTTCGAGATTTAAT
>CAZLBE010000461.1:0-2557 GCA_964557635.1 uncultured Desulfobacterales bacterium | reverse complement strand
CCACGCAACCTCTGCCGAAGACAAAAAAGCTCATTTCCCGCATGGACTTTCAAATACATCCCTCAACCCACAACGGAGACAAGAGCGCCTGATATATCACGGGCGTTAACAGAGCATGTATATGGAAATTTTTTCCACTTATCTGTATATTAAGCTAAAATAAAGGAAAAATCAGTTTTACAACCATTGGATTTTATCAATTCTATATTTTTCATGTTATCATATATTATAGTAAATTTATGGAAATAAAACAAATCATAAATAATCATAAAGCAGGTTTGATTAACCAAAGTCATCAACATAAACCGATTGACTGACTGCCATCAACAAGAATGAAATTCCTTTATTATTCTTAAGTTTATAAAATTGAATAAATTAATTGTCAATGGATTTTACTTAATATCTTCAAAGGTTAAGGTATCTTTAAAAAAGCACTTTATACTTTCTAAAACCATTTTCTGTTGAAAGGAGGTTTCCAAAAAGTATGCACTATTTTTAAACTGATATGAAGGATGCCAATTATTTTATCTCAATTATTTTTCTTCAATCCCCATAGCAGCAGTCCAAGACCAATGGCACTCATTAAAACCGAAACAGCTGCCACGGCTTTAACGCCTCCGTAATTCCAGACAGGAATACCCATCAGTGCTCCAAAAATTCGACCTATCCCTCCTGATACATATACGCCAGCAACAATCGTTGCCCTTAGCTCAGGCATCAGTTCAGTTGATAAAGCCATAAAACTGACATATGTATATTCAAAAAAAAGAAAAATTAAAAAAAGAGCACAAAGAGCCAGGACAAGCCTGCTTCCGGCAAGGGGAATAAGACCATAGCTTAAAGTTGACAGCGCAACACCTATGGGCACTGCACGCCTTAAACCTATGCGGTCGGAAAAAAAATCGTAAGGATCTCACCGCTTAATTCAGCAACACCAATGGCAATTGTGGAAAATCCAATTGCCTCGGCTGACAAATGCATGGTTTTTTCCATCCAGACACCGTAAACAACAAATAAATTATCATTGGCAAGGCTTGCAAAAAAAGCAAATCCAACAGCACCTAATGCTGCTCTGTTATGCGCAAGTAAACCCCATGATTTTACAAGGGTGGATACTCTGCCTGCTTTGTCATGCACCAAAGTATCAGCAGGCATCATAAAACCGATTAAGCCAAACCCAGCAATACCAAGCAACCCAATTGCAAAAAACGGGGCATGCCAGTTAAAACGCGTTATCAGGATGCCGATCAAAGGGATTCCTGCAAGTGTACATCCGGCCCAGCTTAATTCAAGGATTCCTACTATGCGGCTTCGGCGGTTAAAAGGAACATTATCTCCAATAAATGCCTGGGCTGCAGGATCATAAATAATTTTGGCAAAGCCTGCAGTAACAAGAGAAATAAAAACAACCCAGTAAAATGATGTCGCTCCACCCAACAGCATTGCCAATGCAAGTGTTGCCATTCCAGCCATGAGCATTCTGCGGTAGCCTGCCATAAAATACTCCGGTTTACTCCCTTTTCACAAAACACAGGGTTATAATTTGACATACAGATCCTTTTTCATATGTAAATATTACCTGAACGAAAACAGCCAATTCTTCCGCATACCGCGCGGGGTTACAATTTTCATCCGGCAAAGACGACTATGCTTTACTCATGCCGAGGCCTATATCATCAGCCACATCCTGCATGCCTTTTATGGCAGCCTCGATCAAATCATTTCTTTCCAGACCAAGCATCTTGGCCCCCCTGTCAATTGTTGCACGATCCACTCCGGCGGCAAAACGCTTGTCTTTCCATTTCTTTTTTACAGATTTCGGTTTTAAATCCATAACGCTTTTAGAAGGACGAACAAGGGCAGTTGTTGTCACAAGACCGGTTAATTCATCAATGGCATATAAAACCATTTCCATTTCAGATTCAGGTTTAACATCTGAACATATACCCCATCCGTGACTTACCACTGCTCTTATATATTCTTCAGGCCAGTTTTCCTTTTCCAGTATTTCTCTTGCCTTTGTACAATGCTGATCCGGATACTTTTCATAATCAATATCATGCACAAGTCCCACAATGCCCCATTTTTCTTCATCCTCTCCCCTCTGGCGGGCGCAATACCGCATTACACCTTCCACTGACAGAGCGTGTTTTATCAGCCCCTGGTCCTGATTGTATTTTTTTAATAAAGCAAAAGCCTCCTGTCTGTCAGGTACCTTTGAATCCATCGATCCTCTCCCTTAAATTTAAATTATATGTAACCGTTCACAGTCAATTTGCGAACTTTAAGCGTTCACAGGTATATTTTTTCCAATGCTTTCTAATAAACAAACAGCAACTATGCACGAACAAAAAACCAATAACAGGCCAATTTGCCAAAAAATTTAAAATCCGGATATTTCTTGACTTTTATACTCTTTTTAACTTAAATTACCAGTTTATTTTATAAGTAATAGAATGAAATTTATAGCTTTCTATTTAATAATATGTAAAAAAAACCGTGTCTGGGAATGTGAGTTCAACAGCCGATCTATGGAGGAAAAATGGAGTATAAAAAA
>CAZLBE010000460.1:0-2560 GCA_964557635.1 uncultured Desulfobacterales bacterium | reverse complement strand
CCTTTTCTGTTGTAATTTCCTCCGGCACGATGTCAAAGAAATTTTCTTTATAAATTTTTATATCCGAAAAAAGATTATAAGCTTTCACGGTTTTTTTTAAATTGTCTATTATGCCCTGATCAATATCAGATGCAAATATGTCCGGCGCAAAGGGTTCAGGCAGGATGCTGAAACCTGCCTGTTTTTTCATATATTTCCATCTTGCCCTGCTGAAACACGGCCAGTTTTGAAAAGCAAAATTTCTGAAAAATCCCGAAGGAATATTTCTTTTAATCATTGCAGCTTCAAGGGAAAATGTCCCTGAACCGCACATGGGGTCAATAAGGGGTTCTTTTCCCGAATATCCTGCTGCATCAAGTACTGCAAATGCAAGGTTTTCACGTATGGGCGCTTTTCCCACACATATTTTTTTCCCTCTTTTATAAAGAAGTTCCCCGCTTGAATCAATGGAAATAACAAAACGGTTATCCTTTGCACGGATAAAAACTTTTTCCGATAAATTCTCAGCCTTAAATTTGTTTATTTCTCCATAAAAATCAGCACAGGTACATTTTCCAAAATAACCGGTAATAACTTTTTCTGTGATTTCTGCAATTGCGCTTTTATGGTAAAGCCTTGAATGACGGGTTGCAACTTCACATTTTAATTTATTTTCTTTTTTAAAAAATAATTCCCAATCTATTTCATTGAGTTTTTTCTCAAGAGTTCTGAAGTTTTCAGCCTTGAATTCTGCAATCCGCATTAAAATTCTTGAGGGGCTTCTCAAAAAAAGATTTGCATAGTAGCAGTCATGGACATATCCGACAAATTCAACACCTCCGTCTGTCATGGAAATTTTTTCAAGCTGCAAGGGTAATTTTTCAATTTCCCGTAAACAAAGTTTTTTTAATCCCGGAGAACAAATGGCAAAAAAATTATGTTTTCTTCCTGTAATCCTTCTTTTTATTCTTTTTTCAAAGGGAGTTTTTTTCATGGCTTTTTATACGCTTTTTCAGTATTCATGTAAAGTAAAGGTGAAGACCGATGAAAATAAAAAAAACAGGCAAAACGGCAACCAGGAAACACATATTATTTTTTAAACGTTCTCTTAAAGCGCATAACCGCCATGATGCCTACCTGAAAATTATCATTCAACTTCAACGAATCAAAGACTCTTTGAGACAAACCCGGGCTTAAATCCGCATCGCCCTTTTGTCCGTTATATTGACAGATTCACCTTATTAAGATAAGACTTTTAATATAGGGGTTTAAAAATATGCAGACATGATTATTATGTAATGCAGCATTAATAATAAATAAAGCAAAGGAGATTATCAATGGCTGGTCTTAACAAGGTTATGATTATTGGAAATCTGGGAAGGGATCCTGAAATAAGGTATTCACAGCAGGGAACAGCAGTGGTTAATTTTTCCGTTGCCACAAGTGATACCTGGCTTGATAAAAATACAGGCCAGAGACAGGAACGTACTGAATGGCACAGGATTGTGGTCTTTGGAAAACAGGCTGAAAACTGTGAAAAATATCTTTCAAAGGGCAGGCAGGTGTATGTGGAAGGAAAACTCCAAACAAGTACCTATGAAAAAGACGGCCAGACCCATTATGCAACGGATATTATTGCCAATATTGTCCAGTTTTTAGGCAACAAACAGGATGGCGGGGGATACCAGGCAGGAGGCGGTTATCAGGGAGAACCGGCAGGACAAAATTTTCAGAACAGCAGCTCCCAGGGACAGGGAAGACCGGATTTCCAGGGTGGCGGGAACATGAATCAGGGAGATACACAGGATGTTCCACAACCTCCGGAAAGTGATATTCCGTTTTAATGGTTAATGATTGAGTACAAATCAGGATAACACTTTTAAATTGTTGACAGATGATTTAGCCCATAAAATTTTAATATAAAATTTATCAAATTTTGAGAAAAGTTAAATTGATTATCCAACTTTTTCAAATATTGAGTCGGGCTGAATCTGGTAAATTGAGTTCATTACTTTAATCGGGGAGGACACAATGAAAACATTAGTTGTTTATTCAAGTCAGACAGGAAATACCAAAAAACTTGCAAATGCAGTTTATGAAAGCTTAAAAGGAGAAAAAGAGATCTTTCCGGTACAAAACGCACCTGATCCGAAAAATTATGATTTTCTTGCTCTTGGTTTCTGGTTTAAGGGAGGAAAACCTGACCCCAAATCTGCAGAGTACTTAGATAAAGTAGGTAAAGGAAAACGCCTGTTTTTGTTTGCAACCCATGGAGCGTCTCCTGGATCAGACCATGCAAAAAATGGAATAAAAAATGCAGCAAATCTTGCTCCTGATGCTGAACTTATAGGCAGTTTTACATGCCAGGGAGCAGTTAACCCCAAAGTAATGGAAAAAATAAAAGCAAAACCTGTGCCTCCCGTGTGGATAAATGATGCTCCTGCTGCTGCAGGACATCCCGATGATGGTGATATTAATCGCATTAAGGAGGTCATCAACAATCTGGTCTAAAAAATTTTGTGACCGGTATGGTAAAAACGCGGCTATCCATCAACAAAATAATTGATTAATGGCCGTCTCT
>CAZLBE010000459.1:0-2588 GCA_964557635.1 uncultured Desulfobacterales bacterium | reverse complement strand
TCGTATTTGACGGTTCGCCACAGGCGCTCGACAAAAATATTGTCCAATGCACGACTATAGCCCTTGGAGTCCATGCTAATCTGAATGTGGTTCTCCTGCAAGGGCTTAATTCCATTGTTCAGGCAGCCAAGGCAAAAGCAAGGGAATTTAAAATCTTTCGAAATTTCAGAATTGTTGTTTTTTTGCTGACCGGTGATTTGAATTTTAAGGCATTAAACCCGTATGTGGCGATTAAGTAATAAACATGACTTACCCACATGAAATGGAAAAGAGCCACAGAAATTCAGGGGTAAGGCACTAATTATTTCGTTTTTTATTGATTATTATTTAATTCTATTTTATTAATTCGCCTCTAATCATTCACTTTTACTTTTTTCAAACAGGACGTCGAGGGCAAAGATGGGCAAAAAAAAGAAATCAAAGAAAAAAAAATCAAAGAAACATTTAAAAGAAATCTTTAATATGGATTCGAACCAGCTTTTTGATAAAGCAATAAAGAAATTGAATTCTAAAAAATTCAAAGAAGCAATAAAATTTTTAAGACTTGCATTAAAAAATGAAAAATCCACAGAACAATTAAAAAAAATTAAATCCCGCCTTTTTGACTCATATATTGAAAGAGAGAAAGAGTTGAGGCAAAAGGGGCTTATTGCTGAGGCAGACAGCATACGAAATACTGTTATAAACAATATGCCCGCACTTTCTGATATTACCGAATCTCAGATGCTTTTATTTCTTGGACATTGTGATCTGGCAAAAGTATTTGAAAAATACGGAAAATACCTTACATACCATAAAAGGTCTTCAGATATTGAGATAATTATTGCTGATAAACTTGTTATATATGACTGCTGGAATTTATTAAAAAAACTTCCTGATCCGTCTGTTTTTGAAAAATACTCCAGTGTGATAAAGCATGCAGCCTCTCTGATGAATGAGTCTGAATGGGAAGATGCAATGATTGTTTTGAAAGCGCTTCCAAGAACATCTCCATTTGCCCATTTAAAAATGTTATGCCGTGCTATGCTCTCTTTTTATGCTGGCAACGATATGGATATGATAAAAGCAGGGGCAATGGTTCCTGATATTTCAGTATTTAAACCGATTACCAATGCGCTGAAATTAAATCCAAATGATAAAATAAAAGGAAAACTGTCAGAAGAAAAGCAGGTCGAAAACGAAATAAAGATAATGAAGTGCCTGTGGAACGGAGATTTCGAAATATGGAATAAAGTTGAGTTTATCATTGACCAGGTAAAAAAGGGAAAAAACAGCGCAAAGCTGAGAAAAACAATCGTAGAAACAGCGATAACCATATGCCCTGATTCACCTGATGCAGCCATGATTTTTATGTTGGAAGCATTTTATATGCCTGGTTTACAGGAAATATATGATAACAGCAATATTTATAGCATGGCAAAGAAACTTGTTAAAAGCAAAGCCGATATTATAAAAGCAAAAGCCGATTTTGTATTTTCCGATACTTTTCTTGAAAGTGCAGGAAAATATCTTGGCTTTCTTAAAAAAGAATTTCCGGATTCAGAAGAATGTAATATTGCCGAATCACTGGTAATCCAAAATGTTGTAAAAACCATGAACAATAACAGAAATATTAACTTGTTTAATATCAACAGACGTACAAAAAATATTCTTGGAATAAAAACCAATGATTACTTTATGGCTATGTTGGAGATGGTGCTCCATGGGGTAAAAGCCGATCCAAAAAATAAAGAATTATTTGTATTTGCATCGGGAATTTTAGCTATTGATAACAAGGCCGTAGATTTAAAAATAAAATTAATGCTTTTAATGGCAGAATCGTTTCCTGAAGACCCTTTTCCATATCTTGAACTTTCCATGCTGTATCATAGAAAGAATGCATTTAGAAAAGCAGAAAAAGTTTTACAGAAGGCAATAACAATTGCTCCTAATGATCATAGAGTTGTTGATAAACAGATTATTACCCTGCTTTTGGCCGCCGATAGAAATGCAGCACGATCTAAATTTCATCTTGTATGGAAAGATGTGGAAAAAGCGGAACAGTTTAATTCCGGAAACAATGATCTGCTGATAAAAGCAAAAAAACTATTTTATCAACTATGTGAAAATTCAAACATATCATTAAAAAATTTAAAAAATTTTCTTGACAGATTCTCTGTTTTTGAAAGACTTAAAATGTTGACCATAATATTTTTTAGTTTCAGGAGATTACCTCATAACTATCAAAAAAAGTTTGAGAAAAAAATGCTTCCTGTTCTAAAAAATGAAATTGCTGGTATGGAAAAATTAACTACTCTTGAAATTACAGAACTTCTGCTTCCATTTCAAGAGGACTGGCAGCTTCTTTTTCCAATAATGTATCCGGCATTATTTTTCCTTAAACCTTCATTAAATATTAATGGTAAATCATCCGGGGAGTTTAATCCTTTAAACAATGTTTTTGATGCATTTTCAGATGCAGAGCTTCTCAATGTTATGGAACGGATTCTTCAACCTGATTTATTCGGTTATTTCATTGTTGAGCTTGAAAAAAGATCTCGTAAAAATGATAAAGATGTTTTTATAAAATTTTATCTTTTGATTTTAAA
>CAZLBE010000458.1:0-2596 GCA_964557635.1 uncultured Desulfobacterales bacterium | reverse complement strand
TAAAAAGCATTTGCCTTTTTACAGGGGTATCATCTATGATGCCATTGAGAAAGAGATACTGTCTAATACAAAAAAGGAAATCAGTGAGAAAAATCTTTCAAAAATCATTAAGCAGGCTTTAAATCAGGTAATGATAGAAAAATACATTGATCAGGTTTTGTTTACATCTTTTAAAACCGGATAGAATTGTAGTAAACGCTTATTATTCGCGAGTGAAACGGTTACAGATTTTGTCAATATTTGGTCAACACCATGAAAAGTGAGTGATAAATGACAACTATACCAACTCATAATATTATCATGCAGCAGTCAGTTGTTGCCCACGATGCAACGCATCAGAACAGGCCTCTCCAGCCTGATCCCGGACAGGTTGCGTCACAGCAGGCCCTTAAGGAAGTTGTAGAACAAACCACTGTTAAGAAATCGGAAGAATATGAAAATCTAAAATCAGATAAAAGCAGGTCTGAATTAAAATTTAAAAAGAAAAAAGGGAAAAAAAAGAAAAAGCAATTATTAAAGGAGGATCAGGATCCTGATGCATCCGGGACTCTGCTGGATACTGTGATATGATTAATTTGTTTTCCACTGAATTCTGGACAGGCGTTCAATTGATCGTTGATCTTATTTTCGTTTTACTTCTGTTTGGACTTGTCAGACAGTTTAACAAACGCGAAAAGTCCAGGATAAATAAGGATAATTTTGATAATAAAGCATCTATTCTGAAAGATAAAACCATAACAACTGCCGATGAAATTATGGAAATTCTGGAACCCCTTGTTCATGAATCAAAAGCTGCTGCAAAGATTTTTGACAGTCAAATAAAAGAAAAAAAGAAGATTATGCAGCAGTTAAATGATTCACTTGATTCACGCATCATAAGCATAAACCTTTTATTGTCCAGGGCAGAAGCGCAGTTTGAGAAGCTTGAGAACAGAAATTTTCCCATTGGAGAAACATATCCTGATTTTAATTTGCAAAATTCATTCAACCGGTCACACGACGATGTTATTGATCAGCAGAGAAAGATACTTGATCTCTATGCCATGGGAAAAAGTGTAGAATCAATTGCTTCGAAGCTTGCCATGCCTGAGGGCGAGGTGAATCTTGTGATAAGCCTGAAAGAGAAATTTCTAAAAATGGAGAATCAGATGTGATTCATGGCGTTTCGACCAAATCAACTGATTTGAGCATTGGAAAGGATACCTCCGGAAAATCCGGGCTTTCTTTATCAGAAAAAAATAAGATTGACGATGGAAAAATAGTTAAAACTATATCGCCTTCCACAACAGAAAAAATTGCTGCAGGTGAAACTCTTAGTAAAATTTCTGAAACAACAGGTTCTCTATTAGATTTATTATTAAAAGACGGGGCTGATTTAATAAAAACGCTTGCTCCTTTTTTTTCTGAGCCTTTTGATATTTTTTCCCTTGTAAAATCAGAAAATCCCTTGTCTTTAAAAGAAAATGTCCTGAATTTAAAAAATCTTATTTTTTCTTTTTCTTTAAAATCTGATACACCTGATCATATGTTTCTTCCACGCCTTCTGGAAAAATCCGGCCTTTTATTTGAAAAGAAAATATCCGATCTTTTGCAAAGCAAAATTGCTGATACCGGAAAAACTGATTTTAAAGAGATATCGTCTTTGTTTAAGAAAGAGATTACAAACACTGAATTTAAAAAAATTGCAGACCAGGATCTAAAGGCAACCATCATTAAATTATTAGCAGGTTCTGAATTAAAATCCGATAATTTTTCACACGTCATTAAAAATTTTTCTGATATGATTGAAAAATTTCAAATTATCAATTCACATTCTTCCGAATCAGGTAGATATTTGATTCCATTTCCTGTGTTTTTTAACGACAGTTTAAATTTTGGACAGCTTTTCTTTAACCTTGGTAATAAAGAAAAAGGAAAAAAACAGAATAATCAGCGCATTATCAAAGTTTCCATGCTTTTGACAATGTCAGCATTAGGTCCTTTAAGAGTAGATATGGCATTACTTAGAAAAGAGATCTCCGGTATGATTCAGGTTGCTGACGAGGAAACCCTAACCTTTGTAAATAAGATGATTCCTCAATTTAAAACAGGTTTAAGAAAGCATGATTTTCATGTATCGAGTATGAAATGTAAGGTTGTAGCTCCTGAAAAAACGGATTACACAGCTTTTTTAAATGATATCCTGCAAAATGAAGATAAAGGATTAAATATAGTTATATGATATCTATCTGAAACGGATGAAGTGTTTTTGACTTGCATCTTTAAAACACAGCTCTATTTTCAATATTATTTGTCATGGTTCTTATCATCGAACACCTCAACTATTTTTTCTGCAGTTTTTTGAAATAAGCATGGTGTGATTTGCAAGCTGGACGATTTTTCCGGTTTTCATCACTTTTTTTACCGGGTTTATAACAGTTTTTCGGGTTTCGGCATTTACGATATTAAAAACCTCATTCAAATCCTTCCCCATTGCTTCCTTATACGTCTGATAAGATACAAATATTATAACGCTTTTCTCAGCCCTATTATTTTATAAAATAGTAAATATTCGGCCAGCACTCCATCTTCGCCCATTTTGGCCTGTTCACATAGC
>CAZLBE010000457.1:0-2616 GCA_964557635.1 uncultured Desulfobacterales bacterium | reverse complement strand
GCCGCAGAAAAAAATGAATCTTTAATTTTCGCTGCGGCTTTGTTTTGCTGATTTAAATTGCCCGCAATTTTTCATATTTACATTATAGCGCCGAACCTGCAGTTTGCGTAGCAGCTCATGCATTTAACACATTTATCCTGATTTATAAAAGCGACCTCTTTTTTCTTCCAGGAAATTGCATCTGCAGGGCATCCCTTAAAGCAGGCACCGCATTTTTTACATTTCTCAGGATCAACCTCAAACTTTAAAAGTGCCACACATGTTCTTGCAGGACACTCCTTGCGGTAAATGTGGGCTTCATATTCATCCCTGAAATATCTCAGGGTCGCAAGAACAGGATTGGAAGCTGTCTGGCCAAGGCCGCACAGGGCTGACTGACCAACAACATGTGTGAGTTCTTCAAGCTCTTCAATATCTCCTGATTTTCCCTTTCCTTCACAGATATTTTCAAGAATTGTCAAAATTCTCTTAGTTCCCTCACGGCAGGGTGTACATTTTCCACATGACTCATCCTGGATAAAATCCATAAAATAACGTGCCATATCAACCATGCAGGTCCTGTCATCCATGACAATGGCACCGCCTGAACCCATGATCGCACCAACTTTGGCAATTTCCTCATAATCCACAGGAGTATCCAGATACGCCTCGGGAATGCATCCGCCCGAAGGACCTCCCAGCTGAACCGCCTTGAATTTTCTTTTCTTAGGAACGCCACCTCCGATATCATAAACGATGGTTCTAAGGGTCGTCCCCATGGGAACCTCAACAAGGCCGATATTTGTTATATCGCCTGATAGGGCAAACACCTTGGTACCCTTACTTGTATTGGTTCCAATGCTTGCATACCACGCCCCGCCCTTTAAAATAATTTGAGCAACATTGGCAAGGGTTTCAACATTATTTAAAATTGTCGGTTTTTCCCAGAGACCCTGGTTTGCAGGAAAGGGAGGCCTTGGTCTTGGCATGCCTCTTTTTCCCTCAATGGAGCGCATCAGAGCTGTTTCTTCACCACATACAAAAGCACCTGCACCCTGGTAAATTTGAATATCGAAATCAAAACCAGAGCCTAATATATCTTTTCCAAGAAGTCCGTATTCATTTGCCTGTTCAATTGCGAGGGTAAGTCTTTTTATGGCAAGGGGATATTCAGACCTGCAATAGATATAACCTTTATGTGAATTAATAGCTTTTGCAGCTATGATCATACCTTCAAGCACAGCATGGGGATCAGATTCCAGAACAGTCCTGTCCATAAACGCACCGGGATCCCCCTCATCTGCATTGCAGAGAACGTATTTTTCATCGCTTTTTGCACCCATTGCGAATTTCCACTTAAGACCAGTTGGGAATCCTGCTCCCCCCCTGCCCCTTAAACCAGACTCAAGCATTTCATCAACAATCTGCTCTGAAGTCATTTCAGTCAAGGCTTTTGCTGCACCGAAATAACCATCTCTTGCAATATATTCATCAATAATTTCAGGATCTATAATACCCTTGTTGCGCATAACCCTGAACACCTGGGGTTTAAAAAAGGGAATATCATCAAGTTTTGGAATTTCATCACTGGAAGCAGGTGCTTTATAGAGGAGACGTTCAACGGGATTTCCTTTAATAAAATGCTCCTCAACAAGTTCTGCTGCATCTTCAGGTTTAATATTCTGATAGAACACACCTTCAGGCTGAACCGTCATAACAGGTCCAATGGCACAGAAACCGTTACACTCAGTTATTTGTATTTCAATTTTGTTTTCCAGACCATGTTTTTTTATCTCATCCGAAAGAGCTGTTTTAACCTTTTCACTTCCTGCAGCGCTGCATCCCTCTCCGCCACAGAGCATCAGCTGAATTTTGGTCTCATTCATACTTCACTCCTGATCGTATTAAACTTATGTTAAGCGTTCACACTGCCCCGCGTCGTATGTGCCCATCCGAATTATTCGTAGGCTTCAAGAACATCAATGACCTTTTGTGGGGTCATTTCACCATGGATATCTTTATCTACAATCATTACAGGGGCAAGACCGCATGCGCCAAGACAGCGGACACATTCAAGGGAAAAACGCCTGTCATCAGTTGTATCGCCCTCTTTGATTCCATATTCATTATAGACACTCATCATTGACTTTTTACTTCCTTTAACATAGCATGCAGTACCTGTACATATTCGTATTGTATGTCTTCCCTTGGGTTTAAGTGAAAAAAAGGAGTAAAATGTTGCAACACCATAAACCTGACTTATGGGGAGTTTCAGTCCCTTTCCCACATACTCTAAAAGCGCACCCGGAAGATAGCCAACCACGTTCTGAGATTCACGAAGAACAGTAATCAGAGAACCTGATGTCTCTTTCCACTTTTCAATCACCTGATCAATTTTTTCCCACATATCACGCTTTATATCCGGGTGGTGAGGATAAACACAGTCTTTCATATTCTTCTCCAAAATTCATATCCCTCAAGAGATGTATTAATATTTTTTTCCTAAGTTAAACCATATCAAACCTTTGCACAACACCCATTTCTACCGGATTTGTATAATCTGCAGATCCGGATGAAGTAACTCCGGATTCAATTGGATAGCTTAAAAAATCATAAAAATTATTGAATAATAAATTT
>CAZLBE010000456.1:0-2625 GCA_964557635.1 uncultured Desulfobacterales bacterium | reverse complement strand
AAAGAAATGGGAGGAACACTTATTCTTGCAAGCAGAAGGGGGAAAGGAACGGCTGCCCGAATTATTTTGCCTTATGACCATATAAGTTAACATAATATATATTATCCGACTATTTAAACCTATAAAAAATCAGACCTCGATGATTTCACCTCGCATCACCCCCCCTTCAATATAAAGCCTTCCAACGCTTCCCTTAAAGGACAGGAAACCACCCTTGTAAGAACCGGGATTAAACATCAGGGTTTTTCCTATAAAATTATTTTTAGCCACATGGGAGTGGCCATATACAATACAATCAAGGGACGGATCATGAAAATATTCAAAGACCCTCTTTTCAAGGTTATGGGGTGACCCCCAGCCATGGGTGACCCCGATACGCATCCCATCAATTTCGATTATTCTTTTTAAAGGAAGCTTTTCCCTTATATCATAGTCGTCCATGTTTCCCTGCACCCCATAAAAGAGATTAAATCCCTCAAGGAATTCCACAATTTTTATGGAAGTAAAATCTCCGGAATGTATAATAACATTGGTATCTTTAAATGGTCCTGTTTCAAAAATAGATTTGAGCCCTGCATCAGGTTCTTCCATGTGTGTGTCAGACAAAACCCCTATAATGCTCATTGATTCACCTCACCTTTTTGATCAAATTTTATTTGCAGATATCTTCTTCGTCAAGTCAGTTAATACTTTTCAACATGAGTTATTTGCTATAATATATAGTTGAGATGATTTTTGAAAGAAACACTAAAGACATAACAGGTGTCATTTTAGCTGGCGGAAAAAGCAAGAGGATGGGTAGAGATAAAGCAACCCTGAAAATTGGGCACTCATACTTAATCGAATTCCCCCTCAATGTCCTAAAGAGACATTTTAAACACATCCTTGTGGTTACAAGCAAAAAATTGTTGCAACCTCTTAAAACAATCCTTAGCTCAGATATAAATGTTGTTTCGGACATATATCCAGCCCATGGCGCATTAGGTGGCATTTACACGGCCTTACACAATGTACAAAGCACATATATTTTTGTAACAGCATGTGATATGCCTTTTATAAATGATGGCTTTGTAGAATTTATGTTAAAATTAATCAACGGACATGATATCATTATCCCAAAGGGCTCTAAAGGATATGAAACTTTGCATGCAATTTATAAAAAAACCCTTCGGGAAACCATTAAAGAAAACATCTTAAGAACTCAAAACAAGATAATAGATTTTTTCCCAAAGGCTGACGTTCTAACCATCCCTATAGATGAAATAAAGAAGTATGGAGTGGAAGAAAAGATGTTTAGAAATATCAACACAAAACAAGAACTTACTGAAAGTTTTTAATGTGATACCTACCCTTTTATTTTCCGCACCTTCCGGTACAGGAAAAACAACATTTATAAGGGGATTTATTCCACTTTTCACAAAAAGCGGCTTTAAGGTAGGTTACATTAAGCATCACCACGGTAAATATTACGATACTATTAAGAAAGACACAGCTATCATGCATCAATCAGGTGTTGAAAGAACCTTGCTTATTGCAGAGGACGTTGTTGTAATAGAAGATCCCCCAAAAGATAGAAGCGATTCATTAAAACCTTACATAGATTATTATTTTCGAGGATATCATATTGTCATTATAGAAGGTTTTAAAGACAATCAATTCTATCCTAAAATTGTTCTTGTGCGCGGACCATTGGATGATATGGATAAAAAACAGATAAAAAGGTTGGAAAGCAACAATGTTATTGCCGTTGTGTCTGATGAGCACCTTGCTTCTCAGCGCCCTGTTTTCAGATTTGATGAAAAAGAAAAACTATTCAAGTTTGTCCTAAATTTCTTTAAACTTGAAAGATAAAATGGTATCACTTCAAAAAGCATGGGACATTCTCAGAGATATCAAATTACTGACAAAACCTGAGACAATCCCTATTTATAAATCCAACAAGCGAATTGCATATAGGAGCGTGAGAGCCAATCATGACTCCCCTCCCTTTGCCCAGTCAAGATTTGATGGGTATGCCTTGGGCGAAACAGATGAAAAAACATCTGTTTTTAAAATCATTAGCAATTTACCAATAACTGCAGGAGATGAAACACCCTACTCTCTTTCAAGGGGTGAAGCAATTCCTATTATGACGGGCGCTCCTCTTCCCAAAGGGGCTCAAAAAATTGTTCCCAACGAGATGTGCCATGTTGAAAATCAATACCTACAGGCAGACAAATATCCGGAGCAGGAAAGGATGGTTCTTAAAAAGGGCGCTGATTTTTCAAAGGGGCAAATGTTTCTGAAAGGGGGCGAAGCGATCAATCCAATCCATGTAGCCTTCATGGCCCTGGATGGAAGGAAAACTGTAGATGTATTTTCTCTTCCATCCATCTCTGTGGTTTCCTCAGGAGATGAGCTCAAAACGTATCGCGAAAAACACCTAAAAAGGGGGCAGATAAGAAACAGCCATCCTGTATTAATCCAGGCGTTATTATCGCCTTATGGTATTGTAGAGCAGAAAATCCATGTTCCTGATAATATTGAAGTGTTCAAGAAAGCCTTGAAAAATGTGCTTCATTCTGATTCTCATGTCACGATAACGACAGGTGGGATGGGCAAGGGAATCAAAGACTTAACCCAAAG
>CAZLBE010000455.1:0-2629 GCA_964557635.1 uncultured Desulfobacterales bacterium | reverse complement strand
GGTTTGGAAATATGATAAAAGCGGATTCCATAAAATCGAGTGATGATTTTGAAAAAATCAGAGATGAACTTGAGAAAATCATGGCTCCATATTTATTTTTTTATAAGAAATAGGACGTAACTCTTTACGCTTATTGGCTACGCGTCTACGACCCATAATTTGTCAGAATCTTTGATTCTTTAAGGCGGGTATGGGAAAATCCAGATCGGCCTCATGGCCGTTATTCAGTAATATTTATTTATTCAAAAAGTTTTCAACCGAAGCATAAAGGAGATCATAAATGACAGGGAAAAATTCAGGTACAGGGTTTTCCAAAAGTGCCTGGAAGTTCTTTACATCTGTAAAACTCACGGTTTTTGTGTTGTTGTTTCTCGCAGCAACATCAATTGTCGGTACTTTGATTCCCCAGAATGCATCCATGGCATTTTATCATAGAAAATACGGTGAGGTGTTCTCAAAAATTTTTTCAAGTTTTGATATTTTTGATATGTATCATTCCTGGTGGTTTCTTCTTGCCCTTGGCCTGCTTGCCGTGAATATCATTATCTGCTCCATTGACAGGCTTAAATCAACATGGAAGATTATTTTTCCTGAAAAAATAGTCTTTAATCCTGAAAGGTTCAGGAGAATCAAGGGAAAAGAGGAATTTGTGGTTCAACAGAAACCGGAAATCCTTGAAGATAATTATAGATCTTTCTTAAAAAGGAAAATCGGGAAAGTTATAAAAAAGGACACAGATAATGGTTTTGCCCTTTTTGCGGAAAAGGGGAGATGGACAAGGCTTGGCGTTTATGTTATCCATTTCAGTATTATACTGCTTTTATGCGGCGCTGTGATTGGAGATATATGGGGATTTAAAGGGGCTGTATCCATTCCTGAAAAAGATACAATAAAAAGTATTGAAAGAATTGACAGCAGAGGAAAAGATAAAAAAATCGATTTAGGGTTTTCTATTCGGTGTAATTCTTTTGATGTGAGCTTTTATGATACAGGCCAGCCAAAGGAATTTAAATCAAATCTGACAATTATTGATAAAAATAACAAGCCTGTCCTGACAAGAGACGTGCTTGTCAATCATCCTCTGCGTTACCGTGGGATCAGTATTTATCAGGCAAGTTATGGTATTGCATCGGCTGAAAAAGTCATTTTTTCCATAAAAAGTAACGAATCCGGTATGGTTTATACAAGAACAATGGAGCCGGGACAAAGCATTGATCTTCCCGAATCCGGAGGAAAATTTATCTTTGATGCCTTTGTGCAGGATTATGATTTCAGGGGGCACGACCTTGGTGCAACTTTTGTTGGCAGGGTTGTTGCTGGTATTGATAAAGATAAAAAAATGGCCATGGTTGCGATTCCTGTCAGATTTTCAAGTTTTGACAGGATGAGGAGAGGTAAATTTGCCTTTAGTGTTGAAAAATTTAAAAAGAAATATTACACAGGGCTGCAGATTAATAAAGACCCTGGCGTATGGTATGTTTATTCGGGTTTTATATTTATGATATTAGGCAGTCTTATTACTTTTTTCATGTCTCACCAGAGTATCTGTATTGAGGTTGTAAAAAAAGACAAATTGAACAATACTGTGCTTATTTCAGGAAAAACCAATAGAAATTTTCAGGGAATGAAATTAAAAACAGCAGGCCTTGCTGCAAAAATGAGGAAATTATAACAATGAACTCTTCTATGCTATTATCCATTGCAACATTTGTTTATGCTTTTGCTTCAGTTCTATACATAGGATCGTGGACTTTTAAAAAAGATATCATGGCAAAAATAGGTTTTTTTGTGCTTGTTGCAGGCTTTATATGTAATACATCCGGTATTATTTCCCGCTGGATTGAATCGTATCATATGGGCTATGGCCATGCCCCTTTTTCCAATATGTATGAATCCCTTGTGTTTTTTTCTTGGACTGTGGCTGCACTTTATATTTTTGTGGAGCTGCGGTACAAAGAAAAAATATTAGGTGCCTTTGCCACTCCTCTTATATTTCTCGCCATTGCCTATGCCTCCTTTGCAAAAAATGTTGGAGACAAAATAACGCCTTTGATTCCCGCCTTAAAGAGCAACTGGCTCATTGCCCATGTTATAACATGTTTCTTAGGCTATTCAGGGTTTGCAGTAGCTTTCGGACTCAGTATCATGTACCTTGCCAAACCCGATGATTCAGTGAAAAAAGGGCTGCTTGCAAAACTTCCTTCCCAAAGTGTTATTGATGAGCTGACTCACCAGATGGTTATGTTCGGATTTTTATTTCTTACAATAGGTATCATAACAGGTGCTGTATGGGCAAATTCCGCATGGGGCACCTACTGGTCATGGGATCCAAAGGAAACCTGGTCTTTGATTACATGGCTGATATACGCGACCATGCTTCATTTAAGGATGATGAGGGGCTGGCACGGTAAAAAAATTGCATGGGTATCAATTATAGGCTTCATGGCTGTGCTTTTTACCTATTTTGGTGTCAATCTTTTACCGGGACTTCACAGCTATGCATGATATACATTCTATTTCATTTTTTATCAGAATCTTTGATCTTTCGAAGTAGATCCGGGCAAAACCAGATCCGCCTCATGGCGGTTATTCGAAAATCAGCCCTTAATTTTGTTGTAATTCAGAAGAT
>CAZLBE010000454.1:0-2631 GCA_964557635.1 uncultured Desulfobacterales bacterium | reverse complement strand
GGACATGGGTCTTTTTCAAGTGACAGAGAAATGGTTCCCAAAACCTTAAGTAAAGAAAAAAGCCGTGATTATAATGCAGATGATAAGCCATTTGATTTTCTTGATGAAGATGCAAAATCAGTCATTGTCTGTGTTTCTGCACCTGGATTAAAACAGATCGTTAAAAAAGTTTTCAAACAAATGGAATATCGTATTATTTCGGTAAACAATGCATCCACAGCTGCCACCCGTATGAAATACCATATTTTTGACTATATTATTTTAAGTGAGGATTTTGATGAAAAAAACAGTGGAACAGCTGCTATACTGTATTATATACAAAAACTTAATATGGAAATACGCAGGAAAGTTTTTGTTGTGCTTTTAAGCAGAAGATATCGCACTGCAGATAATATGTCAGCCTTTCATGAGAGTGTAAATCTTATAATCAATGAAAAAGATCTTAATAATTTTGGGAAAATTTTTCTGCGCAGTGTAAGAGAACACGAAAAATTTTACAGTGTTTTTAATGATTCGGTACAAAAAAAGATGAGAAATATGGAATGATTTGCATCATCATTTGTCTGTCCCTAATTTTTCTTATTTACGATCATCCGGACCGCGATGGCTCTGGATATCCCCCATTTTACAAAGCCGCTGTTTGAGACAGCTTTAAATTTTGGACTGTCAAGATTTTTAAAAATTTCTCCACTAATTCCGGGTCAAATTGAGTTCCTGCACATCTTTTAAGTTCTTTTATCGCTTCTTCCTCTGTCATTACTTTTTTATAAGGTCTTTCTGTCAGCATCACATCGTAGGCATCTACAATAGAGATTATGCGGGACAATACAGGTATCTCTTCGCCCTTTAATCCTTTGGGATAACCTGTTCCATCCCATCTTTCATGATGATGTAATATGCCTCTGGCAATAGGAACCAGTTGAGGGATATTATTAGCCATCTTATATCCATTTTCAGTGTGTTTTTTCATAATTTCCCATTCTTCTTCTGTCAATTTATCAGGTTTAAATAGAATATTATCCGGTGTGCCTATCTTTCCTATATCATGCAGTAAGGCTAATAATCTCAATCTTTTTAATTTAAACCCTGATAGTTCTATGCTTTTCCCTAAGGCTTCTGCCAGATCCTGCAATCTCTCTGCATGTTTCTCTGTATGAGGGTCTCTGATAACTAAAATAGTTCTGAAGGTATCAATGATATGTTTTTCCCTGCTGGCAGTATCTGATAGTTTTTCAGTATACATATTCTCATCTGCTTGTTCGAAAACCCCTTCCATATCTTTGTATTGACCAGATTGCATAGCATATCCCAGGGCAACACTGAGTTTTAATAAAGTAGTTTTACTGTTATGTTTTTTATATGCATCTCTAAATCTATTACAGAAGGCTTGAGCAGCATTTTCTTCGGTATGGGGTAGGATAACGGCAAATTCATCTCCTCCAATGCGGGCTATAATATCTCCTTCGCGAGCTACGGATTTTAATATTCTTGCTGTATTCTTTAATAATTTATCTCCATTATTGTGACCTAAGGTATCGTTGACTAATTTAAGACCATTGATGTCTGCCATAATAACAGCTATAGGATAATTTCTTTTGGTATTAATCCTTTTCATTTCTTCTTCAAAATAGGTTCTATTATACAGCTCTGTTAATGAATCGTGAAAACTTAAGTATCTCAATTTTTCCTCTGCCTGCTTGCGCTCTGTGATGTCTCGGATTGATACAAGATATGCAGGACTATCTTCCCATTGAGTTTCCGTAACGCGCATTTCTCCAACACCCATTTTTTTATCAGGGCGGAAAATGTCAATCTCTTTGAATGCAGTATCTACCAAGGCAAACCCGAACAATTCACCAATGAGTTCATCTGCCTTATGATTGAAGATGATTTCTGTAGCTAAGTTGACAAAACGCACTATTCCATTCCTGTCCACAACAATGATGCCATCAACGCTCTTTTGTACTACATTGTGAAAGCTTGCCATAGCGACCTGAAGTTTCTCCTCTGCCTTTTTCCGACCGGTGATGTCCTCCAGGGTCTCTATTGCACCTATGATTTGTCCCTTTTGATTGTATAGGGGTGATGCAGTGAAACGAAGCCACACGCCATCAGGGAGGGGACTTTCGCTTTCATATGCTCCTGATATTAAGGAAGACTTCTTATTTCTATGATAATGCCGACTCACAACTTCTTCTGAAGCCCCATCCACTATAAGATCTGCCATGCAGACTTTTTCCTTAGCATAAAAAGGCATCCATTGTTTTTTGGTTCCATACATTTCCTTAGCAGGAAGGCCAGTCAGTACCTCTATGGCCTTATTCCAATGAGTAATGATGTGTTCTTTATTTATCACGAATGTTGGTATTGAATTTCCTTGAACTATCTCCGAAAGTATTTTTTCGCTCTCCCGTAACTTCTCCTCCGCCTGCTTGCGCATGGTGGTGGCGTTTAATGCCATGGCAAGGCAAAAACCCGAGGACCAAAGAACAATAACAAACATTATAGCTCTGAGCAAAGCATAAGGATAAGGAGATATAAACAAAGCTCGGGGAAGAAAGATTAGCATTGAAAATAAAGCAATTACTATTACACCTTTTACTCTGAATTTATAAGCTGCATATAACATAG
>CAZLBE010000453.1:0-2633 GCA_964557635.1 uncultured Desulfobacterales bacterium | reverse complement strand
CATTTTACCCGTTGAGAATGCAGTGCGCATAAGAACAGGGGAAAAGGGAAAAGAAGCAATATAGGTAAAATTTATTTTAAAGAATGCAATTAATTATTATGGGAGTAAAAATTATGAAAAAGAAAAAATTATTGTTTCCGGTTTTTTATTTTGTACTATTATTTTTTGCTGCATCTGCATATGCAAAGGGGGACCCGACAGGAGCCGCAACTTTAAAAAATAATCCCGGAGCACCTGTGGATTATGTGTGGGTTCTTCTCTGTGCTTTTCTTGTATTTTTCATGCAGGCAGGTTTTGCATTTGTTGAGTCCGGTTTCTGCCGTGCCAAAAATGCCGTAAACCTTATGATGAAAAATTTAATGGATTTTGTAGTTGGCAGCCTTGTGTTTTTTGCAATAGGATATGCCCTTATGATGGGAAAGGACTGGGGAGGATTTGTAGGTACTACAGGCTGGTTTTTGCATGGCGGGGCATATGATGTGCATGAATACCTGATCTGGATGTTTGAGGTCGTTTTTGCTGCAACGGCTGCCACAATAGTATCGGGAGGTGTGGCGGAAAGAATAAAATTTCCTGTTTATCTGTTCTACAGCGCAGTTATTTCAGCCCTGGTTTATCCCATTTACGGGCACTGGGTATGGGGTGGCGGGTGGTTGTCAAAGCTGCCTTTTGGAATGGGTGCACTGGATTTTGCCGGAAGCGGTATTGTTCATGAAGTTGGAGGCGTTGTTGCCCTTGTGGGGGCCATCATGTTAGGGCCCAGAATCGGTAAATTTGACAAACATGGAAACGTAAAGCCAATTTTCGGGCACAGCCTAACAATGGCTGCCCTTGGGGTTTTTATCCTGTGGTTTGGATGGTTTGGGTTTAACCCGGGTTCAACATTATCTGCACATGAATTGCGTATTTCAGTCATAGCTGTTAACACCAATCTTGCAGCTGCAGCCGCAGCCCTTACCGCCCTGCTTTTAATGAAATTCAGGCATGGTAAATGGGATCTCAGTATGGCTTTAAATGGTGTGCTTGCAGGACTTGTAGCAATTACCGCCCCATGTGCATGGGTGGAGGCATGGGCAGCGGTTGTTATTGGAATTATTGCAGGCATACTGGTGTGTATAGCCGTAAGTACCCTGGATAAATTAAAGATTGACGACCCCGTGGGCGCATTTCCGGTACATGGTGTAAATGGAATATTGGGACTTATCAGTCTCGGCCTTTTTGCCGACGGCACATATGGTAATTACACCACAGGCACTCCCCATGTAATCGGCTTGTTTTATGGCGGCGGATGGGGACAGCTCATTGCCCAGTTGATATCTGCAGTGGTTTGCCTTGTGTGGGCAGCAGCCTGCGCCTGGATCACCTTTACCATTGCCAAGAAAATATTTAACGGCATAAGAATTTCTCCTGAGGAAGAAATTGAAGGTGTCGATGTCATTGAACATGGAATGAAGGCATATCCTGAATTTCAGATAATAGAACAATAATAATAAAATAATCAAAGACAATCTTCAGAAAATAATTTTGTGGAGATTGTCTTTTTTGATAAAAAACCCCTTTGGTTTTCTTTAAAGATTAAAAAAAATTATATCACAGATGGAATTGATCAAAATGATTCAAAAATTTCTTGTCTTTCAGAACAGACCACGGGAAGGACCTGGAAAATATCTCACACGATCAGCAGAGAAACTAAATGTAATGCTTGATGTTGTTGAACCAGGACATCAGAATGTTCCGGATATTAATTTATACAGGGGCTTGATTGTTCTGGGTGAAATTCCAGATGCAGATCAACTGAATAAATCCCCTTTTTTAAAAATTGAAAAAAATATTATACGTCAATTTCTTGAACATGATAAGCCTTATCTTGGTTTTTGCCTTGGACACCTGCTTCTTGCTGAAGTCCTCGGAGCCGAAATTGGTCCTAATTTTTGTTTAAGTACCGGTTTTATACAAGGTTATTTAACGAGAAAAGGTCATGCTCATCCTGTTTTTAAGGATATCCCTGATTCTTTTCCTTTATTTAAATGGCATACAATGGCCGTATTATCGCCTGTGCCCAAACACATTGATGTATTGGCTACTTCGTCAGAATGCCAGGTAGAAGCCATTTCCATAAAGGATCGGCCTCATATTGTCGGATTTCAATTTAATAATCAGGCCGCTGCTGTTTCAGACGTTAAGAATATGGTTAACAAAAATAAAATATGGAAGTCTGAAAATCTTTCCATTGATATAACAACCCTGCTTAAAGAGACTGAAAAATACGCGGCCATTGTCGGACAACAGTTTGAGCTTATATTAACCAATTACATGAAACTTGTTTATAGCTGAGTCATGTTTTTTTGGCTTCTACTATGGCATTATTAACAGATAACAAGATCATTTTTACCTGCGAAGATAATTCTCACCTCTTTTCAGACAGTTTTTCTGCATTTTTATTGCTGATATGTGCAGCAGATAAAAAAACTCCTATTTTTCGTCAAAATCTTTTACTTTTTGAAGCCGTCAGAGAATCTTCAGACCATATCAACATAATGGCAGATACAGGATGAACTCGTTTTCAGGGAAAATTTATATGAAACTCCTTTAAAATACCTTGAATTATTAGAGTTTCATTTTTTGTTGTGAGG
>CAZLBE010000452.1:0-2637 GCA_964557635.1 uncultured Desulfobacterales bacterium | reverse complement strand
GACATAACAATGGAGCAGACTAAAAACAATGAAAAAATGGTTTTAAATCTTGCTTTAAGCTATGGCGGGAAAGAAGAGATTACAAGGGCTGCAAAACAGATAGCGAAAAAGGTGGCAGAAAAGATTATCGACTGGGAATCCATCACCGAGGAAACCCTGGGTGATCATCTTTACACAAAAAATATGCCTGACCCGGATGTTTTGATCCGTACAAGCGGTGAAATGCGGTTAAGTAATTTTATGCTGTGGCAGATGGCTTATTCTGAAATTTTTATTACAAAAACTTTGTGGCCTGATTTTTCAGAACAGGAATTTATCACTATAATCAGGGATTATCAGTCCCGTGAGCGCAGATTCGGAAAAATAGCATGCTATTCAAGCGATGGATCACAGCAATAATCCTCATACCGTTTCTTCTTATCATCCTGCTGAAAGGCAATTCACTTGCTTTTTCTCTTCTCATCGCTGTCATCACAATTGTATCCATGAAGGAATATTTCACTATTGTCTCATCGTGTAATTTTTTTCCAGCTTACCCTGAAAATTTATTATCCAATCCGCCTGGGAACAACCATCAATCAAACCAGACTGATCAATTCCCAAAAGGCGCGACACCTGATAAGGTCTGCTCTGTTGGCAACTCTTGTCACTCTCTTCCTTTGAAGATTAAACTCTGCGGTTATTTAGCTTCTCTGCTGATTATATTTGCCGCCCACAAAGGTTCGCCTGAAATGGTACTTTTAATTGCAGCACTTAATATAATGGCTGTTTTCATAACTGTTGCAGGGGATTTTTCCTCAGAATCACACTGCCTTGATTTTCTTGCAAAACAGATACTGGGAATTATTTATATCCCAGTTTTTTTAGCTTTTCTTGTTTTTATAAGGAATTCATCAAATGGATCGCTCTGGATCATATGGCTCTGGCTTATCATTGGTGCAAGCGACACAGGTGCCTATTATTGCGGTACCTATTTCGGGAAAAGACCCCTTGCACCAAAAATCAGCCCTAACAAAACAATTGAAGGTTCAGCCGGAGGTCTTGCTGCAGCGGTGATAGTCGGCAGTATTTTCGGCCTGATTTTTATTCCTGCTTTATCTTTTGTCATGCTGTTTCTTTTTGCTTTTATTGCCTCGGCTGCAGGACAGATGGGTGACCTTTTTGAATCAGCACTTAAACGTGCAGGCTGCATTAAGGATTCCGGTTTAATACTGCCAGGACATGGCGGGCTTCTTGACAGAATAGACAGTTTGATCTTTGCAGCCCCCATAGCCTTTATATTTAAATATTTCATTGCAAACATGTGATAACAGGTTTTTTTTTATAAGAATATAGAACATAAATTTATTACGTCTATTTCATCTTTTGTTGAGAGGCGGCTGGGCCAAATCCAGATCCGCCTCATGGCGGTTATATGAAAAAAATTTCCATCTTAGGTTCAACCGGTTCAATAGGGCAAAGTGCCTTAAATATTGTTGAGATGCACAGGGATAAATTAAATGTTACCGCCCTTGCTGCAGGCAACAATATCACTCTGCTTGCAGAACAGATTAAAAAATTTGAGCCTGAAATTGCCGTTGTCCTTAATGAAAAACGTGCCAAAGAGCTTAAGGCCCTGTTAAAAGGAAATAAAATTCCCAAAATTGCCTTTGGAGATGAAGGCTATGCCGCTGCTGCTGCCTGGGATGAGGCTGATATTGTTCTTCTCGCCATTGTTGGCGGAGCAGGCCTTTTACCGGCCATTGCAGCAATAGATGCCGGAAAAACAATCGCCCTTGCAAATAAAGAAACCCTTGTCATGGCAGGAGATATCATCATGGCCAGGGCAAAAAAAAATAAAGTTGATATTTTCCCGGTTGACAGTGAGCACAGCGCCATATTTCAATGTATTGAAGGCAACCGGCAAAGGGACGTAAAAAAAATTTTTCTCACGGCATCCGGAGGTCCTTTTAGAAAAAAACCGATTAAAGATTTTAAAAATATACGACCTGAACACGCTTTAAATCATCCTACATGGAACATGGGGAACAAAATAACAATTGATTCTGCAACCATGATGAACAAAGGGTTTGAAATTATTGAAGCTGTGCATCTCTTTGGGCTTAAAAGTTGTGATATTGAAGTTCTTGTCCATCCGGAAAGTATTGTTCATTCAATGGTCGGATTTCAAGACGGCAGTGTCATGGCGCAGATGGGTATTCCCGATATGAAAATTGCCATATCCTACGCACTTTTATGGCCTGAAAGACTTGCCCTGGGGCTTGATTTTCCTGATTTTACTTCAATAAAAAATCTTTGTTTTGAAAAACCGGATACAAAAAAATTTCCATGTCTGAAATTTGCTTTTGAAGCGTGCAGAAGAGGGGGAACACTGCCCGCCGTGATGAATGCTGCCAATGAAATAGCAGTGAATTGTTTTTTAGAATCAAAGTTGAGTTTTTCAGGCATTTTCAGAATTATTGATAAATGCATGAAACTTCACAAAATTATTGACTGCCCTGAACTGTCTGATATTCTTGACGCTGATCTCTGGGCAAGAGATCAGGCAGAAAAGTTGATAAATTCATATAACCGCCATGAGACGGATCTGGATTGGCCCAGATTGCCTCTCAACAAATTATGAAATAAAAGTAACGG
>CAZLBE010000451.1:0-2638 GCA_964557635.1 uncultured Desulfobacterales bacterium | reverse complement strand
CTCAATTTGTTGAGAAGCGGCTGGGCCAGTCCAGATCCGCCTCATGGCGGTTATACAGTAAAACATTCAGATCAGGAAAGCAGAGTCAGAAAAATGCCTGCAGCGATAACCGTTCCGATCACACCTGCCACATTTGGACCCATTGCATACATGATAAGATAATTCTTTTTGTCAGCTTCGGTTCCCACCTTGTGAACAACCCTTGCAGCCATTGGAACTGCAGATACTCCTGCAGCGCCAAGAAGAGGATTTATTTTTCTTTTTGAAAAAATATTTATCATCTTAGCAAGAATTATCCCGGTTGCAGTGCTTATCATAAATGCAAAAAGACCCAGTATAAAAATATAAATCACCTTGGGCCGAAGAAAAGTTTCAGCACTCATGGTAGCTCCCACGGGCAGTCCAAGAAATATTGTAACAATATTCATCAGTTCGTTCTGGGCTGCATGGCTTAGCCTTTCCACCACACCTGACTCCCTGAAAAGATTTCCAAGCATCAGCATTGATATAAGCGGGGCTGAAGCAGGTACAAGAAGAATAATAACAAAAGTTGAAACAATTGGAAATAACAGTTTCTCAAGTTTTGTTACTTTTCTTGTCTTTTTCATCCGTATCTTACGTTCTTTATCAGTTGTAAGAAGGCGCATGATGGGAGGCTGAATAATTGGCACCATTGCCATGTATGAATAAGCTGCCACGGCACAGGTTCCAAGCAGCTGGGGTGCAAGTTTTGTTGCAAGAAAAATAGTTGTAGGCCCGTCAGCACCTCCGATGATACCTATGGTGGCGGCTTCCGGTAAAGTAAAACCAATGATGGCATGGGCTATAAAAAACGTAATATAAACGCCTGCCTGGGCACCAGCCCCTAAAAAAATCAATCTTGGATTTGCAAGAAGCGGCGCAAAATCCGTTAAAGCGCCAAGGCCTAAAAAAATTAAAGGCGGGATAATTTCCCATTGAATCCCGTAGTGATAAAAACGCCACAGCAATCCTTCTCCCGGATGCATAAGATCCGCAAGGGGCAGATTGGCAAGCAGTATTCCAAAACCAATTGGAAGAAGTAACAAAGGTTCATATTCCTTTGCAATGGCAAGATAAATCAGGATAAGCCCTATGATCCACATTATCACAATGCCAGGGGTAACATAGAGGAAGCCCGTTGTTTTAAATATTGCAAAATGATTCAGCATTATTTTTTTGCCTCCTTTGCCATCTCAATTTTATCTGTGACAAATGAGGTGATCCTGATTGAGAAATAAAGTAAGGCCATGCCGCAAAAAACCCCTGTAATACCTGATATAAACACAATAAAAGAATTTGACATGTTTCATCCTGATACACTTTCGGATTTCAGCTTCATTCCTGTTTTGCAGAAACAGCCAAATCCGAAAGTTAAGTTTTAAATTCACAAAATTAATAAACTATGCTCACATCATTGATTTTATCTGTTGGCTTTTCTGATACCAAGCTTATCTAAAGCAATGATCCATTTACAGATATTTGCTGAGCCCTCAACCATGGTATATGTAGGAGCATCCCTGTAAAATCTTGCAACGGGGTATTCTGTTGAATATCCATATGCCCCAAGAAGCCTTAATGCAAAATTTGAGCATTTTGTGACTGTTTCACCTGCAAAATATTTTGCCTGGGCTACATCAAGGCCGTTGTTCAATTGCCCTTGATCCTTTACCCACGCAGCCTTGTAAACAAGAAGACGTGCAGCCTCTATTTCCGTTGCCATCTGGGCTATCATGTCCTGATTCATCTGGAACTGCCCGATGGGTTTGCCAAACTGTTTTCTTTCTCCGCAGTATTTTACGGCAACATCAAAGCATGCCTGGGCAAGGCCAACGGCACCTGCTGCAGCTGAAAGCCTTGTATGGTTTAAAGAACTGAAAACTATTTTTGCACCGTCGCCAGGCTTTCCAAGGAGATTTTCCTTTGGAACCTTTACATTATCAAGGAATAATTCTCCTGTTGGTGAAGAATGGGAACCAAGTTTATCAAGTTTGGATGTTTTTATGCCTTCAAAATTTTTAGGTTCAATAACAAAGGCTGAAAGTCCCCTGCTTCCCTTTGATTTGTCAGTATAGGCATAACAGATCAGAGCATCTGCAACTGTAACATTAGATATCCATGTTTTTGAGCCATTGAGCAGATAGTAATCACCTTTGTCCTCTGCAACGGTTGACATGGCCATGACATCGGAACCTGCATCGGATTCAGTGATACCGAATCCTCCGACATACTCTGCAGTACAGAGCTTTTCTATGTATTTCTTTTTTGCCTCTTCTGTTCCGTATTTAAAAATGGTAAAAGCACATCCAAGAACCTGCATGTTCACCTGAACCCTCAAGGAAGAAGAAGCCTTTGCAATCTCCTCGGTGACAATCATTGCAGCGATCCAGCCCATATCTTCCCCACCGTATTCTTCGGGAATTACAGTGCCGAAAAAACCAAGCTCTCCCATTGGTTTCATCACTTCCTTGTACGGAAAATAATGGTTCTCATCCCATTCATCCGCATTTGGAACTATTTTTTTTGTGGCAAATTCTTTTACAGCTTTTTTTAACATTTCAAGTTCAGTTGACAATTTAAAATCCATGATTTCTCCTTTAATTTTTTCCCCTAATTATAA
>CAZLBE010000450.1:0-2641 GCA_964557635.1 uncultured Desulfobacterales bacterium | reverse complement strand
TTCCAAGTTCGTTGCGGGGCGGATGGGCAAAACCAGATCGGTCTCAAGGCAGCTTATATGGAAATGTACCATGATTTAAAAAGAATTGACACTTGTTAAATCTTCAATTAACTATAGATGCATTCTGGAAGTTTTTTATGAAATTTAATGGAACCGGGAAAAATATTTAAAAATAAAGGTGATAATTAGATGAGCATTAAATCTCTTTCCGTACTTGACGGAAGATACGGTAGAATAACAGAACCTCTTTGTGAAATATTCTCTGAATATGGCTTAATTAAGCACAGGGTTGCGGTGGAAATAGAGTGGCTGAAATTTATCCTGACAGAACTTAAACTTGATAGAATAGATCAAACAGCACTAAAAAAAATAGACACCATAAAAAATAATTTTAACCAGTCCCATGCTGAAGATATTAAAAATATTGAAAAAAAGACAAACCACGATGTCAAGGCAGTGGAGTATTTTATAAAGGAAAAGCTTTCTGCATTGGGGCTTGATTCAATAAAGGAATGGGTGCATTTTGCCTGCACTTCAGATGATATTAATAATATTTCCTATGCCATAATGCTTAAAAGAGGTAAGCAAATTGTTGCTGATACATTAGCAGGTTTTATTGATGAACTTGAGGCAAAAGCTGTTTTATATAAATCAGTCCCAATGATGTCAAGAACCCATGGCCAGCCGGCAACGCCTACAACCGTGGGAAAGGAATTTGTAAATTTTGCATGGCGTTTCTCACATGAATTAAGCATTTTAAAACAAGCACCGGTGCATGCAAAAATAAATGGTGCAACGGGTAATTATAACGCCCATTTTTTTGTGTTCCCCGAAGTTGACTGGATACAGGCAAGTGAAAATTTTCTTTCAAAAACGTTTGGATTAACTCCCGTCCTTTTTACAACACAGATAAATCCCAATGCCTCTTTATCTTTTATTCTTCACTGCTTGATAAGGTCTGCTGCTACAATGATCGATTTTGACAGAGATATGTGGGGTTATATTTCCCTTGGTTATTTCAAGCAGCACCTGAAAGAAGGTGAGACAGGTTCTTCCACAATGCCCCATAAGGTTAATCCCATAGATTTTGAAAATAGTGAGGGAAATATGGGCCTTGATATATCCATGATGGAGCATATGGCGGTAAAACTTTTGAAATCGCGATTCCAGAGGGACCTGACGGACAGTACTGTTTTGAGAAATCTTGGCTCGGTATTTGGTTATTATCTTCTTGGCGTGAAAAACTCACTTAAAGGACTTGGTAAATTGTCTTTAAATTCTGCTGCCATAAAAAAAGATCTTGATATTAATCCGGAACTTCTTGCAGAACCTTTTCAGACCGCAATGCGCGTGTATGGTGAAGAAAATCCCTATGAAAGGATGAAGGAATTAACACGGGGGAAAGAGATCACTAAAGATGATTTGTGTAAATTTGTTGACGGTCTTGAAAAAGTTCCGGACACCATGAAAAATAAGATGAAAGCTCTCACCGTTGATAATTATACAGGGCTTGCCGAGCAGCTTGTGGACCTGTACTTTTCAAGGAAATAATCCCGTCATGCAGTTAATTTTATTTTTTTGACCAAATTTTTTTTATATGAAAAACTCCGGATATCAAAGCGGGTTTTTCATGTTTTGTTGAGAGGCTAATCTGGACCAATCCAGATCGGCCTCATGGCCGTTTATAAGAAATAGAATGCAAACCAGCAGCATTCTATTTCTATATTTGTTGAGAGGCGGCTGGGCCAGACCAGATCCGCCTCATGGCGGTTATATGAAACACAAAAAGTTGAAAAACAAGGAGCAGATATGAAAATATACTATATTACAGGGCAGTGCCAGAAAAAATGGGAATACTGCAAAAGTTATCGGCTGGATTCACGATGAACTGGCATCGCTTGGCCATGAAACAGAATATGTTTATCTTACCTCAAAAAATCTTAAAGGGTGTCTTGCCTGCGGAAAATGTAAGGAAAAACCTGATACTGTAGGCTGTGTTCAAAAGGATGATATCCCTGAAATTCTTGAAAAAATGGTGAAATCGCAGGCAGTGATTTTTGCTTCTCCTTTGTATTCCTGGGGTGTTAGTTCACAGCTGAAGACAGTGATTGACAGGACTTACGGTTTTTATTTGGATTATCACATGCCAAGTCATGCATTTCTTATTGAAGGACAGCGCCAGGCACTTGTTGTTACAGGGGCAGGTCCGTATGAGAATAATACTGAAGGCGTGTTCGAGGCCTTCAGGAGGATGCAGAATCCCCATAAGAGCATTAATGCCGGTGAACTTTTTATAGGCTCGTGTACAAGCCCTGATAAACTGGATGATTCGGTCAGGCTCCAAGCCGTTGAATTTGCCAGAAAAATTGTTAAAAAATAGTGATGAATACGCATTCTGAATTTTAAAAAAATCATTTACAGAAATTTTTCGTTATCAAAAGTTTAAAGGAATTGAAATGAATTCAAAAATTAAAATTGGCATAGTTATCTGTGATCGTTACCGCCGCTGTGCAGGGGGAAAGTGTTTCCGAAAAAGTATCTTGAAATGCATACTCATCTTGGGACATGGGAGGGCACTTCATGGAAGTCAATTGTTGCGCCGACCATGAGCGATGAAGTGACCCGTGCAAGTTATGATTGA
>CAZLBE010000449.1:0-2645 GCA_964557635.1 uncultured Desulfobacterales bacterium | reverse complement strand
AAGTCCTGAAAATTGTCCGGTTATTTTTTCTTTTTTAGAATGCTCGGCAATTATCAGCGCACCATCTGAAAGCTGATCTAATAAAGCCTTGTGTAAAAGAGCCTTTTCAATGAGCCCGCAATTGTAAGGCGGGTCCATGAATACAATATCAAATTTTCTGTCAACCTGTGTAAAATGATAATCACACTGCAGAACATCCTGGTGTATCACAGTGGTATTATTATCAAAATTACATTTTATTATATTTTTTTTTACAATATTTAACGCGTAATCTGATATATCAATAAAAAAAGCATAGTCTGCGCCCCGGCTCAAAGCTTCAAGGCCCAGGGCTCCGGTTCCTGCAAAAAGATCAAGGACAACTGAGCCTTTAATTTTTGCTGCAATGATATTAAATATTGCCTCTCTTATCCGGTCAGATGTGGGTCTTATATCCCTGCCGAAAATGATTGACAATTTCCTGCCTTTACATTTTCCACTGATGATTCTCATATTAACCGCCATGAGGCAAAGCTGGTTTCCTGTTCCTTCTGACTGTTAGATTGCCTCTCAATATTCCAGTCCTTATTTCTTTATTCTGACACTGCCTTTATTCTTTTCTTCCAGTTCCCTTATACCTGAGATATTCCTGTTTAAATTTTTCTACTGCATCATTTAGATTGTCCGGTCCGAAAAGATGATCTGTTACTCTTAATTTTTCCTTTGGTACTGCATTATATGGTTTTGGTATATCGTCAGGAGTAATAAGCTCTCCTTTAACCATGATGGCAAGTCTCTCGGTTAAATTTTTCAATTCTCTTACATTTCCGGGCCAGTCATAGTCCACGAGAAGATCCATAGCCTCTTTACCCATAATTTTCTTTATACTGTTTGCCTGTTGTGCAAACCCTGAAAGAAAGATATCAACAAGTTCGGGAATATCTTGTTTCCTTTTGCGCAATGGCGGCACTTCAACGGGTATGACATTGAGCCTGTAAAACAGGTCTTTTCTAAAAGACCCCTTTTCTATTTCTTTTTCAAGGTCCTTGTTGGTTGAAGCAATTATCCTCACATCCACATGGATTGAACGGCCCCCTCCAATCCTCTGAAATGTTTTTGATTCCAAAGTTCTTAAGATCCTTGCCTGGGTCTTAAGATTCATATCTCCAATTTCATCAAGGAAAAGAGTACCTCCTGATGCCAGCTCAAATTTCCCCCTTTTCTTAGCTTTTGCTCCTGAGAAAGCGCCTTTTTCATAACCAAAAAGCTCTGCATCAATATTTTGTTCACCAATGGCCGCACAGTTCACGATGATAAATGGTTCTTCAGGTCGTGAGCTTAATTGATGAAGCGTCCTTGCAACAAGCTCTTTTCCCGTTCCATTTTCCCCTTTAATGAGAATTGAAGCATCTGATGGAGCTGCTGTCATTATCTGCAGGTTTAATTCCTGTACAGCAGGGCTTGTACCATTTATGGAATTTTTTTCAATTGTTTTTTTCCTTAAGTATAAATTTTCCTCTTCAAGCCGTCTGAAATTTAATGCATGATTAATTGTCACTATTACCCTGTCTATGGAAAGCGGCTTTTCCAGAAAATCAAAGGCCCCTGATTTTGTTGCGATCACTGCAGATTCAATTGTTCCGTGTCCGGTGATCATTACAACAGGCATATTTGGAAACTCTTTTTTAATCTCTTTTAATGTCTCTATCCCGTCCATACCGGGCATCCATATGTCAAGCAGGACAAGATCCGGAGATTCTTCTTCTATTTTTTTTAATGCTTCATACCCGTTAAATGCATGCAACACCTCAAATCCATCATCACATAGAATCCCCTCAAGTGACTCCACAATGGACGGTTCATCATCAACTATTAAAATTGCAGGATACATTATTCCTCCTGTATTAAGAAGTAAATATTCGACTTATAATGTAAATGTAATATATTATTAATCAGCCACAGATCTTTACTGATCAGCGCTGATATTTCTTATTATTTAAGGTTTTTTTAAATTCCGGTTTTCTTCCAAAATTGAATAATAGTCCAACAGCACTGTCAGATTCAAAATAATCCATCTTCAAGCTCATTATAACGGCCATGAGGCCGATCGGGATTCAGGTCCAGATTTGCCTCAAAGAATCAAAGATTCTGACAAATTATGGGCCGAAGGCGCGTAGCCAATAAAAGGAATGGTTTACGTTTTATTTCATATAAAACTTAAAAAAAAATTAAAAATCAACAAAGGTAATATCAGTATTTTTAAACATATCTGCGTTCATCTGTGTAAATCTGTGGCTGAATAATGACATTAAGATTTAAAAAGTTCAATTTTTTCGAATATTTCAGTATATTACAATTGTATCATTACGCCGGAAGCTCAATAATAAATTTTGCACCTTCAGGCTTATTGTCCTGTACTCTTATCATTCCTTTGTGATCGGAAATTATGGAATTAACAATGGCAAGCCCAAGCCCCATCCCTGATTTTTTTGTTGAGAAATAGGGTTCAAACAACCGTGTTTTTTCTTCATCGGATATTCCTTTTCCTGAATCGGAAACTTCAATTCTGATAATTTTCAAAATTACATCAAAGGAAATCTCAATTGTGATGTTTCCTTTTTTATTGATTGCTGCAATGGCATTGTCAATCAAATTGATAAAGGCCT
>CAZLBE010000448.1:0-2683 GCA_964557635.1 uncultured Desulfobacterales bacterium | reverse complement strand
TTATGGTTCATGTATATCTGACCATTTTTGTCATGGCCTTGACGACTGCTTTCAGGTAATTTTACATATCCTTTCAATAAATTCCATCTCGTATTAATTTCATAAATAAATCCGCCCTGCTCATTTCTCGTGCAGCAAACCAATCTTATTAGCGGCACAAAACCATTAGCCAAGGTCTGCCTTCAGCCGTTGATAAAGTGTCTTGTGGAAATCAGGCTTGCAGGTCAAAATGAAATTTAATCCTTGCTCTAACATCAATACGCATAGGGGGTGAAGGATGGATTCTGGGTAAAGAAAATAGAAAAAGCCCCTAATACCACGTCTCCTATACCGTACCTTGTGTTAGATCCGGTACGGATATCAGGAAAACCATAAATTGTATCGAGTAAAAATTGAATCATATTATCAAATGAAAAGTCACTCATCCATAATGCTATTATCATAAGAAAATGCCCGTGTTTATAGTAAATCTAAAAAGTGGGCATAAAATATGAGGAACCATTACCGATCAAATCAACTGAAGCCATATTTAGAATTGTTGAGTAAATTATCCTTGCATTTTAAGCCTTGTGAATATATGTAAATATAAATTTTTTATATTGAATGAATTTTTAAAATGAGGAAAAACACAATGGAAATGGTGATAAGCTTTCCCGGCGGAAAAAGGGTGGATGCAGAATATAAAGGTTTTACAATCCAGACGGACCAGTCCGTTGAAAACGGCGGAAACAGCTCTGCTCCGGAGCCTTTCAGTTATTTCCTGTCGTCCATCGGGACATGTGCAGGAATTTATGTTCTCTCGTTCTGCCAGCAGCGCAATATACCGTTCAAAGATATTCGTTTAATCCAGAAGAGGGAGGATACAGAAGATGGCAAAATGGTTGGCAGGATAACCATTGACATCCAGCTGCCCCCTGATTTTCCAGCAAAATATCGAAAAGCCGTTATTTCATCGGCACAATTATGCACAGTTAAGAAACATTTTGAAAATCCGCCGGAATTTTCTATTATAACAAGTACATATACCCCTGAATAAATATTTTGCATATTTTCTGGTTTTTTTATAACCGCCATGAGGCGGATCTGGCTTGGCCCGGATTTGCATCAAAGAATCAAAGATTCTGACAAAAAAATGAAATAAAAGTAATGGATTACGTTTTATTTCATATAAAAATCTCAGGCTTGTAAAATGAAAAAAATTTTAAATATTGTATTGTTCATCATCATCGCTTTCAGTTTCATTAACCTCTGTTCAGCAAATCCACTGTCAAATATCTTTTCATGGTTTCAAAGAGATCTGGTGATTAACGTGCTGTATAAAAATCATAAAAACCTTATTCAAGGCAGTGCAGTGTATTTAGCAGATGATCTAAAAGGGCAGAAGGTCTTAATAGGGAAAGTTACAAAAGTCTCTTTGACCGAGTCTCAAATGTCCAAAGTTGAAATCACCATCAATAAAAAATATAAAGACAAGATATATGAAACCACACCATTTGTTTTAATGAACAATTTTTTTTCTGAGAGCTCAAATGCATACATTGTTGCAATTTCTTCTCCGGACTCATCGAAAAAAACACTTTTAAAATCAGGATCTTCAGTAAACGGGGTTACCTTTTTAGAATATACAATCGCTACTGCCGGAAAAGAGCTCAAAAAATTCATGGGTAACATCAAAAACCAGAACAAAGAACTTATGACTCAGCTTGAAGAATATATTGATACTTTTAATACTTATGCTTTTCATAAAAAAATGGATGACCTTATTAATCGTATCTCAAAATTTTCGACCGAGCAAAAAGAAATTTTTAAAAATGAGGTTCTGCCATCGCTCAGAAAAAGGTTTGATTCGATGATGAAAAAACTTCAAGAGCAGAAAAATATGAAAAAATCAAAAGAGTTGAAAAAACAATTAAAAAAAATAGAGGATATCGTGGATGTCTAATTTAGTATATATCCACTATCTTTTAGATTTTTCTGCTTCAAGGATTCCCTTAAGGTCTGATTTTACAAAATTCCAAAAAGATGAAATTGAGATTTCTATTTTGAAAAAACCGACATAATTTTGGGACAGCGCCCTGTGCTTGCGAAATATCTCTCAGGATGGTAAATTGGGAGCAATCGTATTCATTGCTGGGAGCCGATTGACATCAGCCTATTCCATTAGTCGGGCTGGGAATAGAATAAATAATTTAATCATTTAAGCAATAGCAGGATAGCATGAAAAATCAAAACACAAGAACCATTACCAATTTTTTTGACAGCCGGGATCCGTTATAAATCTGGGAAAAGGTACAAAAACATCCGGTCAAACAAGGCATGATACTGGACATGTGTGCATGTAACAATCCGGAATGCCGGTTTGTCCACACCACGGCATTTGCTGTGGATGAACGATTTGAAAACCTGGCCATCGAGCCTGGCGGCAACCTGATCTATGATATAAAAAAAGGAAGCGACCTTGCAACTCCTCTTCCTGACAAAAAAATAACGGCTTCTATAAATATAGATTCCTATGAAGTTAACCTGCACGAATCATCAGGAAACTCCCCAGTTGAGCTGTTGGACTGGCTTTCTTTTGAGGCAAAAAATACTGATTATAACGGATTTAGGGGAGTGACATAGTATTAAACAATCTCACACATTTCATATATAGTTAAATTTGAACAACTTAACTTTATTATAT
>CAZLBE010000447.1:0-2685 GCA_964557635.1 uncultured Desulfobacterales bacterium | reverse complement strand
AATTAAAAAGTTTTTCCATACGAAAATAATGATTAAAGGTGGATATAGTTAATTGTAACGGCTTAAAGTTAATTTTAAGAGCGCGTGTCAAAAATATTGTGAAGTATATATTTAAGTTTTTGTTCTATAAATACGGATTGCAAACCATGCAAACTAAACTTTCGGTATCTTTTTTATTTTGTTTAATCATATTATCCTGTACACATATCAGATCTGCAGATACTGGAAAAGACACTCCTGCTCTTAATAACTCCAAACCACACAATCAAACTGCATTCATTCTTGCAGCAGGAGACAAAATAAGCATTAATGTCTGGAGGAATGACAGTCTTAATAGAACCGTTAAACTGGATCCTGCAGGTTTTATCTCTCTGCCCCTTGTTGGTGACATACAGGCAGAAGGAATGACTATTCCTCAACTGAGAAAACAAATTACCGACAACTTGAAAAAATATATCAAAAGCCCCCATGTTGACGTTAATCTTGAAGAAATTGCAAGTCAGCAGGTTTATGTACTGGGAGAGGTTCGCAGCCCTGGACCGCTTGTTGTGGATGCGCCGATGTCAATATGGGAAGCATTGGCACGGGTTGGAGGATTTACAAATGATGCTAATAAAACCAATGTCATGATTGTACGGGATGAAAATGGAAAAACACGGGTATTGGGTGTTAAAATGAATCTTGCAAATTTACATGAAGGCAGTAAAATAGATAATGGTATCTACCTGAAGAATCATGATATACTGTATATTCCGGAAAAAAATCTTTCAACTGTGGAAAGATTTATGACTCGCCTTACCAGTATTCTTGAACCTTTCATTTCTGTTGAAAGGGGCATTATATTAGGTAATTCGGTTAAAGATATTTTTCAGAACAAAAAAACAGGTACAAATATAACAGTTTCTCCATAGGATATGTTGCGTTTCAACTATTTATTAAATGCCAAAAATACAATTCCCCATTGCAAATAAAAGAAAAATCAGCAAAGATTCCCATTACAGAATTCTTTTAGGATCAAGTGCCATTGCATTTGGGATTAAGATGCTTGGTAAACTTGCAAGATATCTTCTGATACTTCTCATAGCACATAAGCTTGGAGTTAACGCTCTTGGCCTTTTCATCCTTGCCATTACTATTCTCTCCATTGTTTCAGTAATAAATACACTTGGGTTTGGAATTCTTCTTGTTAAATATGTCTCTGAATTTTCTTCCAAAAGTCAATACCATCTTGCAAACCTTGCCTATAACAAAGCTGTTGTTATAGTGCTTCCTTTATCCATTTTAATATCCATATTGCTGTATTTATTAAGTCCTTTTGCTGCAGAGATAATTTTTAAAAAAAGTACGCTTATCCCATATTTGAAAACTATTTCTCTTGCCATTGTGCCTTTTGTTCTTTTAAACCTTTCATTCCAAAGTTTAAGAGGATTGAAAAAAATCACAGAATATGCTCTATTGGATGATTTACTCATTCCTTTTATTGCTATATTATTCTTTTTAATTCTCTTTTATACGACCATTTTCAATTATCAGCATATTGTCTCATACATGCTGAGTATCTGGTTTGTTTCCGCTGCAGGTATATACCTGTGGAAAAAAAACATATTTTTGCTGTATAGTAACTCTCCTATTATAAAACCAAATACTGATCAGCTTGCCATGCTGACTTCAAAAAACATGTTAAATAAGGCTTTACCACTTATGTTTGTGACTACCCTTGGTATGACCATGGTATGGACAGATACATTAATGCTGGGCATGCTGAAAACAGAATATGAGGTAGGTCTTTATGGTGTAGCATTTCGTGTCGCCCAGTTTATTAATATCCCTTTAATTGCCATCAATTCAATAGCAGGCCCCATGTTTGCAGAATATTATGGGAAAAAAGATTTTAAAAATTTAGCCAGGGTTGCCCAAAAATCCACCAGAATGATTATTTTAATATCATCTCCTCTTTTTTTATTTTTTTTTATATTCCCGCATTTTGTGTTAGGATTTTTTGGAACTCAATTCATAGAAGGCTCAAATGCATTTTTAATGCTTATTTTCGGACAGCTTGTCAATGCAGTAACAGGCTCTGTTGGACCAATTTTAACCATGACGGATAAACAGACACAATTCAGGAATATTATATTTTTTTCCATTATTTTAAATTTTATTCTCAATCTGATTTTAATACCTTCCTTTGGAATTAATGGCGCTGCTTTTGCAAGTATGGTCAGTGCGATAATTTTACACATGACCCCTTTTTTTCTTATCAAAAAATATTTTAATTTTTATACAATAAGTTTTAAAAAAAATATATAGCATTGTCTTAAAATTAGAGTTTTTGTTATAATTAAATCAATAATTATTATATTAAATACTATGAGAAAAAAACAACAGGAACAAGAAAATCAGTATGAAATTCCTTATCATTGGTTTTTAAAGGAATCAGACTTTAAGGGGAGAAATTATTTCGGTTATTTGTCAATTTGCCTTAATTTAATTGATAAAAACAATACTAAACAAAATATTTTAGATGCTGGTTGTGGGGATGGTCGTTTTTTATTTGAAATAAAAAAAAGAGGATTTAACAATCTTTATGGCGTTGATTATTCTAAAAAATCATTGTCTTTTGCTAAGATATTTTTAGATGATGTAATTTTTAAAAAAGCTGATTTAAAATCAATTTTTATCCACTTC
>CAZLBE010000446.1:0-2699 GCA_964557635.1 uncultured Desulfobacterales bacterium | reverse complement strand
ATCAGGACACAAAGGCGATCAGGTATTTTGCCTTGCCGGGCGTTAAGAAGCGCAGGCTGTTTGAGGACATACTTGACCGCAGTTCCTGCGCTTTAGACCGGCAAGGCAAAATACCCGCCGACTGTTCCGGGCTGGCTCTATAACCCACAGGGAGCGGCATTATGCCATTATCATTTTCATAATTTGTCAGAATCTTTGATTCTTAGAGGTTGCTGAATTTTGATCCGGATCGACCTCATGGCGGTTATAAAAAAAAGAACCATATTGGATGATCATGGTAGATGATACTGTTTTGTCTCAAACCATATGATACAAAATAGTATCTTAAATGTCTCTGCCTAATCAAAAGCCATTTCTGTTTTCCATTCTTTCCATACATTGCCCACAAGTTCAGGACCTGGTTTGAGTATGGTTTTACCGGGTTTCCATCCGGAAGGCGTTGCTTCTGTTCCCTTTGATTCCCTTACAAGCTGGAACGCCTGAATCTGCCGGAAGGTTTCGTTAATATTCCTGCCCACCGGCGGGGTTAACACTTCATAACCCTGCACAACGCCATCGGGGTCGATGATGAATCTTCCCCTTGTTTCAACGCCTGCGTCTTCGTCATAAACTCCAAAAATTTTTCCCACTCTGCCGCCTGCATCGGACAGCATGGAAAAAGGAACGCCTCCGTCCACCATTTTGGATAATTCATAATCATCCCACATTTTGTGTACAAACATACTGTCAATGCTCATGGATAAAACTTCCACACCCAGTTTCTGTAATTCACTGTATTTTTCAGCAACTGCTGAAATTTCCGTTGCTCATACAAAGGTGAAATCACCTGGATAGAAACACAAAAGGACCCATTTACCAAGATGATCTGATAATTTTACATTAACAAAATTGCCTTGTTTATAACCGGGTGCAACAAAATCAGGTGCTTTTTTGCCTACTTGTATCATAGTTGAAATCTCCTTTTTGTCATTAACTGCATTATTCTGTTTATTTGATAGTTCATTTGACTGGTCAGGCGGCGTTTCTTTTCCCACCGGACCGCCCGTTGGACGAGCACACCCAACTTGAATCTCTTCTTCCATAAGCCCTCCTTGAAAATTTGTTCTGTGAAACCTCATTAACAGCTTGCATTTTAATAAATTGCACTATTCAACCATTGACTGGCCGCTGTTCACCCATGCCGTTGTTCCGCCGGCAAGGCTGTGAACATGCTCAAAACCTGTATTCTGGAGAAAACTTGCCGCTATATTTCCCCTGTAGCCTACGCCGCAGGTTACGATTATTTCTTTATCCTTCGGTATGTCAGGAGCCTGTTTCAGCAGCGTTGTAAGCGGTAAATGTTTTGCCTGTTCTATATGTCCGCTTTCCCATTCCGCATCGGTTCTTACATCATAAAAATAGTCAAATCTGCCTGTTTCAAGTTTTGATTTTAATTTTTCCGTTGAGATCTGCCAAAGCTGCCTTATGGGAAGCCCTGCTTCCTGCCATGCTGCAAGCCCTCCGTACAGATATCCGATGATATTGTCATATCCTATTCTGTGAAGGTGAATAGTCATCTCTTCATAGGCTTTTTCATCCGATACAATAAGAACCAGTTTTGCATCGGGGTCTATCACCATGCCTATCCAGTTGGCAGTCTGCTTTGCAAATCCAATATTAATTGAATCCGGAATATGAACACCACCAAAGGCTGCAGTATCACGTGTATCCAGGACAAGTGCACCGTTATCTATTTCTCTTTTGACCTGGGAAGGGCTTAAATCCCTTGTAATGGGGCATCTCTCAAGAAGAGGCGCGCCGTTTTTATTCATGTTGATGATATGGGTAAAACTTTTGGGGCGCTCTGGAAAAACCTGTACCATCTCATTTTCAAACACTTCTTCCGGAAGATTAAGCATCCTGTTGTGATTTTTTTCAAATCCTATTGTTGAGTTGGATTTTGAACTCATGCCTTTTCCACAGAGAGAGCCTTCACCATGGGCGGGAAACACTTCGAGATTATCAGGCATTTTTCCAAGCTTATTGTAAAGGGAATTGTACAGGTTCCGGGTCTGTTCTTTAATGAGATCTTCTCCGGCAAGATCCGGACGGCCTATATCCCCGACAAACATGCAGTCCCCTGTTAATACCATCCAGGGATCATCGCTTCTCATTGTATCAGAGATAAGTATGGACATGGAATCAGGGGTGTGTCCGGGAGTTTTAATAAATTCCAGTTTTACACTTCCGAAATTCATTGTCTGTCCCTCTTTTAAAGAAGTGTGTTTGAAAGTTACAGGAGTTCCTTCCATGAAACATATTTCAGCTCCGGTCCGGGAACGAAGTTCCTGGTTGCCGCTGACATGATCCGCATGTATATGGGTTTCAAAGATATGGGTGATTTTCATGCCGTTTTCACGGGCAATGTTAATATACTCCTGAACATCCCTTTTCGGGTCCACAACACAGGCAAGTTTTGCCTTTGGGCAGCCTATGATATAGGAAAGGCAGCCCATTCCTTCGACACTGATCTGTTTAAAATACATGGTTAATCTCCTTAATCTGTTTTTTGAATTTTTTTGACGCAAATGTTTAACAATCTGCAGCAATCAGAAATATCTTCTATCAAAAATCATGCCGTATATAATTTGCAGATTAATTTATTTAGCATAACAAGCCACAGGACAAGTCCGAAATTCATGCTCCATGGACAGCATAAA
>CAZLBE010000445.1:0-2708 GCA_964557635.1 uncultured Desulfobacterales bacterium | reverse complement strand
GTTAAATATTATCCTTGAATCAGCCATTTCAATGTTTTTTGTTCCGGTCATGAACATCGCTTTTTTCAAGGTGTTTCTGATATGTTCAAGGTGCAGTTTTACACCAAGGGCACCTGAGCCCACAGCAGCCCTTATTATATCCCTTCCAAGGAAAACAGCATTAGCGCCGAGGGCCAGCATTTTTAACACATCGTATCCTGTTCTGATTCCTCCGTCCGCCGTGATAACAGCTGAATCACCTAATTTTTTCCTGATAAGAGGCACCATTTCCGCAACACCGGGAGTTGAATCAAGGACTCTTCCTCCATGGTTTGATATGGAAATAACAGCAGCTCCTGCATCTGAGCATTTCTGTGCTTCATCAGGTATCATTATGCCCTTTGTAATCAGGGGCAGGGATGAAAAATTTACCAGTTCTTCAATGTCTTTGACACTTTTTTTAAAAACAGGCTGGCCATATCTTGCCATAATTGTTGACCCGCATCCGTCAAGATCAATGCCAACTGCCTTACATCCAAGGGCTTCAGCTTTTTCAATGAGTTTTTTTAAAACATCCTGTGCCCTTGGCTTGAATATGGGAATCCCATATCCGTTGATATCTTCCATGGCTTTGAGCGATGGATGATCATCAAGGGTGTAAAACCAGGTGTCCCCGCGAAGACCTATTGTCCCCGCTTCCTTTGACCCCCTTAATACGGAAATGCAGAACATGGTTTCATCAATGGCATCGTTGTACTTCCCTGCACCTGCCGTGGATGAGGCCATGACTGGAAAATCAAGATCAATACCCAAAAAAGAGCAGGATGTGTCCGGTTCAAAATGGTCTCCGAGGACAGATGTGTTTAATTTTACATCTGCAAGGGATTCAACATTTGCCTTGAACGAATGCCCCTGGCCTGCACCGCCAAGACCGATGGGTTTTCCATAGGCTTCTTTCTGGCATATTTTGTCAAAATTGCCGTCACATCTCGGGTATGCAGCACAAATGCCTTTAAGTTTTTTTCTTGCCATATCCCTGACCTGCTCAAGTGTTTCAGGGACGCTCTCCATATCCATTATCATTCTGCTGTCTGCATGGCAGATTTCGCATTCTTCGGGTTTATTTTCACTTGTCAATGTTTCATGACACACGGAACAATACCATCTACTCATATTTTTTTCTCCTTTTTATAAGAAATAGAATGTAACCGATTACATTCATTGGCTACGCGCCTTCGGCCCATTTTTTGTCAGAATCTCTGATTCTTTGAGGTAAATCTGGGCCAAGTCCAGATCCGCCTCATGGCCCTCATGGCGGTTATATAAATCCGCACATAATCATGAAGACCTCTTCCATACTTTTAGATCCTCAAATTTCAAAATAACCTCCGATGCTGATAGCTGACAACTGCGGCTTTGCCGCTTTAGTATCCCATAGTATTTTTAATTTTTTCAATAATATATTCAGGATAGATTGGCCTGCCATCGTATTTTAAGACAGATGAAGCATAATCAATCCCTTGCAAGGAACTGGTCCATTAATACAATTGAAGGAACCTGATATTTCTCGGAAAGTTTAAAAGCTTTTTTCATGGCAGACCTTAATAAGCAATTCTCCTATTGTCTGAATCCCCTGACCTGCAGCACCTGCTATCTGTATGGTAATATCTTTTGCCATAAATTTTGTCTCTTCTTAAAGTAAAAGGTTATTTTTAAATTTATTTAAGCAAGATTCAGACCAATGCAGGAAGTACATCCAGCCATCAACCCGGCTTTGCCTTTGATTTGAGTTTGTCAAGATGTTCCTGATGCCAAAGGCTCACCGTGCCCACCCCCGTTTCCACCCGCATTTTTCAGGCTTCTGTTTTAAACCGCTGCGTTTCTATTTTTCTGGCTCTTCCCCTTTAGCCTGTGACCAGCATGATATGGTATGAATTGTGCGGCCAATCTGTGTAAATCCTTGAAAAAGTAAATAATAATTTTGAGTTGAGTTCATAATGTGTGATATGAAATTATAGCTATTCGCAAATGAATTGATACGCTTTATATCCTTATTAATAACGTGATGGTATCAATCCATGTGCTATAAACTATAGTTTAAATTAACATTTAAAGTAACCGTTCACAGTCAATTCTCTCACTGTAATCGTTTACAATTTAAAAAAGTCAAAAGGAGGTCTTAAATAACAACCATGGAGAAAAATATTGTTTATGCATTGAGTACCTGCAGTCATTGCAAAGCAACCAAAAAAATGCTTTCAAAATGCGATGTTGAATATAAATCCATTGATGTGGATGAGCTGTTTGGAGAAGAGAGACAAGCTATCCTTGCAGATATCAGAGAATTAAACCCGAAATGCTCATTTCCAACCATCAAAATTAATGATATGGTTATTGTCGGGTATAATGAAAAAAAAATAAGGGAGACCCTGGGGATGAAAAAGGATAAGGACATCATCTGCCCCTGTGAATACAGGGGACTTGATCTTAAAAAATTTGGAGCCTGCTTCTGCTGTACTTCAAGTGCAAAGCCAACGCAGCAGGTGCAGTGCCCTGTGAACGCTTACAATTTTTTAAACTTATTATTGATTCAGATTTAAAACATGTGCTATAGGCTTTCATATAACCGCCATGAAGCGGATCTGGATTGGCCCGGATTTGCCTCAATGAATAGAAATTCTGACAAATTATGGGTCGTAGACGCGTAGCCAATAAAAGTAATGGGTTAC
>CAZLBE010000444.1:0-2710 GCA_964557635.1 uncultured Desulfobacterales bacterium | reverse complement strand
GTCCTTTGCAGTCACCATAATAAGCGGGCTTGCAGGGGGAATTATTGCAACGTTGATTGTAATTCCTTCGGTGATGGCATTACCTGATCAGGATTAAACGGGTTTCAACATGAACGGGTTTTCTGATCTGTTTTTCCTTAAGCATTATGCTTTCCGTCTGTTTCCAGGCAGGAATGTCAATGGTTCCTATTTTCACGGATGGAAACGGCTTTATCAGTTTTCTTGTGGCTTCAAGCTGTTTTCTTATGATTTTTTCACTTGTACTTCTGTCCCGTTTTTTCACTTCTTTCACAGCTGCTTTTTCATTTGCAGGGTTCATGGCAGCTTCCCAGCCGGAAAGTAAGGCTCTGAGAAATTTTTTAACTGTGGCTGGGTTGTTTTTCAGCATATACTGTGAGGTGATAACAGAATTGGCCACAAAATTGACTCCAAAATCAGCTGGATTGAAAAAATAAACACCTTCTTCTGCTTTTGCCAGTTTGTCTTTAAGTATCACTCCCTGGGTGTTTTTGTAAACCGGCCATACATCCACTTTTTTTCTTAAAAATGGAGTAAAATCAAACCTTACACCTTTAATTGTTACATCCGTTTTTTTTATTTCAGCCTCTGAGAGAAGGGTATTCATAATGGTTTCATCGTTTCCGCCAAATGTGACGCCTATTCTGCGTCCCATAAGATCTTTAAGGGTTTTGATTTTCGGCTGGTCTGTCCTGTATATCCACTGCATGGGATTTATCTGAAAAAGCTGGGCAATCACGACAATTTTTGCCCCCCTGTCAAGGGCACGGATCACCTGATCTGCCGATGCCACACCAAAATCAGCATATTTTAATTCCAGTTCATTAATGGCATTTTTTTCAGGGCTTCCCTCTTTTACATTGACATCAAGGCCTGCCCTGGCAAAATATCCCCGGGCATCCGCATAGATATCCCCTGCAACACTTGCGTTAAACAGCCATTTAAGCCGGTAGTTAAGTTTTATTTTTTTAGCAGAGACGCTGGGTGCTGCAATCATTAGAACCAGAAAAAGTAAGACTGATACGGAAAAAAGTTTTTTAATCATAAGCGTTCTCCTTCCTTTTAATTTTTTCTCCAAGGCTTTCAAGTAAGCCCTGGTATATTGAAATAATGATGCCGATCATAAATAAGGCAATGAGGATTTTCGCCAGGTCACTCTGGTAGAGGGCGATTCTGATACTATAACCGATCCCTGCATTGGCTGCAATAAATTCTGCAACAATGGTTCCTGCCATTGCAAGTGTTGCACTGCCTGAAATAACGGTGACAAGTTTGCTTAAATTCTCAAATGCCCTGATTTTCACCTCAAGCTGCCAGCGCATTCTGCCCGTGATAATATAAAAATGTTCAATATCTTTTACCGGGGTTGCCATGATGCCAAGTACCGATAAGAGAAGAGGAAAATAACAGATCATGGATGCAATTAACAGCCTTGATATAAAACCGTCACCCAGGAGGATAAAAATAATGGGTGCCAGGGCAACAATTGGGTAGGCCTGAATATTATAGGCGGTAATTTTAATAAAGGAACCTATCCAGGAGGATTTCCGGCCGGCAATGCCAACTGTAAATGCCATGATGATGGACAGAAACTGCCCAAGAACTGCAACGGATAGAGTGTTTATTACATCAAAAAAATAGGAGGTCATATTTTGTTTTGCTGTTTCAATGATCAGTTCAATTCCCGGTATTACATAATCTGATAAAGACAATCCCATTTTAATGGCTGAAAGAAAAGCAATACCAATGATGTAAACAATGAGAAACTGATAAATTCGTCTAAAAAGCATTCATAATCTCCAGTAAGGTGAGATTAAGTTTTTCCTTGTTCAAGCAATAGTTTTTTTTGTAATCCTGCCCCTGTACCATTGTACAATTTTTATTCTCAGAGGGCTTTCCAAACACGAGGATCTCACTGCAGAATTTTGATACCTCCATGAGATTGTGGGAAATGTATAAAAACATTTTGTCATAAAACAGCTCTTTAATGGCAAGAATGATTGTTTCCCTCATTTTTTCATCAACATTGGCAAGACTTTCATCCATAATGAGAAGGTCAAATTCCTGGAGCAGGTACCTGATCAGATTGATGCGGTTCTGCTGTCCCATGGAGAGCTGTGAAAACCTTGAATTAAGAATATCCTGTAATTCAAAAATTTGTATCAGATGATCCTTTAACGGCTCATTCCCGGAAGGGGTGATCCTTGTCAGGTGTTTTCCTGTGCTGGACCATCCAGGCAGTCTTTCCAGGTTATATGAATAAAGAATTCTTTCAACATTCTCACCTGTGAAATTACCTGTAAAACCGCCCACCATTTTGCCTATGATTTTTGCAAGGGATGTCTTTCCAACTCCGGATGGCCCGAAAAGGGCCTTGAACCCGGGATTTTTCATTGAGAATGAAAGATCAGTAATTACAGGAGATTTACTGCCCGGGTATGAGAAATTAAGATGGCTGCATTCAAGACGCATGTAATATTCCTTAATACTATTTTTTCCATGCCTTTTTTTATATGAAATAAAACGTAACCTATTACTTTTATTGGCTACGCGCCTTCGGCCCATAATTCGTCAGAATCTTTGATTCTTTGAGGTAAATTCGGGCCAAGTCCAGATCGGCCTCATGGCCGTTTATATGAAATAGAATGCAAATCTTGACGGCTATTTCATACTTTGTTGTGAGACGGGTCTG
>CAZLBE010000443.1:0-2711 GCA_964557635.1 uncultured Desulfobacterales bacterium | reverse complement strand
TTCATTGCTTTTTGTTAATTCGCTAATTTTTTCAGAAAGGGTGTCGTTCTGTTGTTTTAATATTTTATTTTTTTCTATAATTTTAAGTGAGCCGCCACCTGTATTCTTTAAAAGTGAATTGTATTTATTTTTTCCCTGCTCAAACTCAGATTCTATTTTATTCTTTTCAGTGATTATTTGTTGCAGGGAAGCATTAATTTCCGTAATTTTTATTTTGAAATCCTTTTCCATGTTTTTTATTTTTTCTTTTAAAGAAAGATTATTATCAATAATAGCTTTGTTTTTTTTGTCAAGTATGGCTATTTTCTGCTTAAGCGCTGTATTGATTAAAATCTGGGGAACAGTATTAGTGATATACTGCTGCTCCACCCATCCAATAATGCCGTCACTGGTTTTAATTTTGTAGTAATTATCCTGTTTTTCAATAATTTCAACCGGATCACTGCTTTTAAGTGTTTTTAACACTTTGAAATTATTACCCGGGCCTTCCCGTACCGTAAGAAGAAGCATATCAGACACATACCCCGTCTCAGCGGAAACAGGAGACGTATAACCTGCAATAAAACATACAATACAAATAACTATCATTGCATAACCAATAAGTCGAATTTGCTTTTTTCCCATTTGTATATGTCTCCCTGATATTTTTTTATCAATGTTTCCATATCAGTTGTTGTAATAATTTTCAACAGCATTTTTATAACCGCCTCATGGCAGTTATTATTGATGATCTGATTGACAGGAAAAAATGTTGGTAAACGCTTACTATTCACGAATTGACTGTAAATGGTTATAAATGTTGTATGGCTAATTATTGTTGTAAAATACAAAATTACTTGAAATGTATCCTCTGTAAGTGTATCAATATTCTATTATGCTACTTTTAAAAGAAAGAAAAGAAATAGTAAATTTTGGTAATAAAATGCTGGATGCCGGTTTGACCACCGGTTCAGGTGGAAACCTGAGCTGTTTTAACAGGAAAAAACAGCTTATTGCAATTACCCCAAGCGGAATTGCCTATCCTGATCTTACCCCAAAAGATATTCTTGTCATCTCTTTTGATGCAGAAATAATCGAAGGAAACGGCAAACCGTCAAGTGAAACAGGATTCCATATTTCACTTTATAAAAAGAGAAAAGATATCAATGCCGTTGTACATACACATTCAGCCTATGCAACAACCTTTGCCTGCCTGAACAGAGAAATTCCTGCTGTACACTATCTTGTTGGATTTGCAGGCAAAAAAGTCCCCATTGCTCCCTACGCCACCTTTGGCAGTGAAAGACTTGCAGAAAATATTAATGCCTCCATTGGCGGGGCAAATGCTGTGCTTCTTGCAAACCACGGACTTGTTTCCGTTGGAAGTACATTAACAAAGGCATTTAATACTGCAGAAGAGATTGAATTTGTTGCAAGATTGTGTTATCAGGCAGAGAGTATAGGAAAACCTGTTATCCTTTCCAATGATGAGATGGACAGAGTTATTCAAAAATTTGAGCATTATGGACCCCAAGAAAAATAGATGGAAGAAAATAGTCCGACCAATATTTGCATTTTTAATATATTCAACGGAGTTGTTGAAGGACTGCAGATCTATTCAATTTTAGACACTATACTTAAAATTTCCAAAACAAAAGAAGAGGGCGCATGGTCAAGGGGCACGATTATTTTTATGGACCCTGAAGATCTTGAAGAAATTGAGTTTATCACTAAAATCCAGGAGCATGAACGTCCATCACTTTCTAATTCAAAACATATAAGAAAATTATTGCAGGCAGTGGAACGATCCAACAGAGAACTTGTTTCAGATGGAAGAACAATTATAGGAATATCAAATTCTGATATTCCCGATTATGCGATTACAGCTAATTTTCATGGAGATTATGGTTTTATCAAGCTTGAAGGTACAAAAATATGCAGTTTCTATGATGGAAATTTTCATTCTTCGGCAAAAATGGCAAAACTTGTGGAGCTTGAGGAACTTCTCTTACAGGCAGATCTTTCAAAAAAAACTGCAGAGAATCTTTTTAAAACCATTGGCTTTATTGTCCATGCTGCTGAGACTAAAAGATGAGGATTTGCATGCCTTCTTGACGGAAAATCAATACAGGGTGAAAATATGGCAAGGGGTGCGCATTACAATTCATCCCTTAGATTCACGGCTGAACAAAAAAATATTATTGCTGTTGTTGTGTCTTCGGACAGACCTGTATCCATAATTAACAGAGGAATTGAAATGAATGCCCTGCATGAGTGGGGGCCTCTTCCGGACAATCCTTTAAAAACTGAAACTTTAAAAGAACATTTTGAGGGGTATTTTAATGAATAAACATAATCATCAGCACGCAGAAAATCATAATCATAGTCACGGTAATAACGCAGATAACTATAATCATAGTCATGGTAATGATGACACTGTCCATTCCCATCAGCACGAGCATGATCACCATGGCCATTCCCATTCTCATTCACACGGCCATGATCACCATGGTAATGATCAGCAGGAAATCAGTGGAACAGAACTTGGTTTTGAAGAAAAACTTCTGATTCTTTTTCAGCACTGGATAGAACATAATGACAGTCATAAAGATAATTATATATCCTGGGCCAAAAAAGCTGAACATGAAAACCTTTCCGATACTGCAGCCCTGCTCATGGAAGCGGCCGCAGCATCTGAGATCATAACGGAAAAACTTAAAAAGGCTTTAAAG
>CAZLBE010000442.1:0-2725 GCA_964557635.1 uncultured Desulfobacterales bacterium | reverse complement strand
AATACTTCCGGGTACAATTAAAAATATTGTTATCCCTGCTCTTGAAGAAAGTGCCAGTAAATTTGCCGGAAAAGATTTTGGAGTGTGCAATAATCCTGAATTTTTAAGAGAAGGAACTGCTGTTTTTGATTTTTATAATCCTCCCAAGACCGTTATCGGAGCAACTGATAAAAAAAGCGGAGATCTTGTATCTTCCCTGTATGCTGAACTTGACGCACCCCTTATCAGAACGAAAATTGAAGTAGCTGAAATGATAAAATATGTTGATAATGTGTGGCATGCACTGAAAGTAGGATTTGGGAATGAAATGGGAAATATATGTAAATCTCTGAATATTGACAGCCATGAAGTTATGGATATTTTCTGCAGCGATACAAAACTTAATATTTCACCATATTATCTAAAACCCGGATTTGCATTTGGAGGTTCATGTCTGACAAAGGATGTAAGAGCCCTTGCCTATAAAGGAAAATCGCTTGATATCAATCTTCCCATATTAAATGCTATTCTGCCAAGTAATAGAGTGCATATTGAGAATGGTTTACGAATGGTCATGGAGGCTGGTAATAAAAATGTCGGATTTTTGGGTTTCAGTTTTAAAGCTGGTACTGATGATCTCAGGGAAAGTCCTGTAGTTGAGATGATAGAAAGGCTTATCGGAAAGGGTTATGAAATAAAATTATACGATGAAAATGTCAATCTTGCCGCATTAACAGGTGCAAATAAAAATTTTATTATGAACACAATTCCCCATATTGCAAAATTAATGGTAAACACAATGGATGAGGTTATTGATCATGCCGATACAATAGTGATTGGTAACAATTCATTTGAATTTAAAGATATTTTAGATAAAGTCAAAAACAAACAAATAATTATTGATCTTGTGCGCGCTGTTGACGGCCTGAAAAGCAATAAATTTTATAATGGAATCTGCTGGTAATCCAAAGTCCCCTCCAGCAGACACTATTTATTATTTAAAAGGATAAACAATAAGACAGCAACTTTTAATTTGATAAGGTACGGTAAGGTAAGGTAAGGTAAACAGAAATGAAAGTCTTAATAATTGTTGAAAATCTTCCGGTTCCCTTTGACAGAAGGGTGTGGCAGGAAGCAATGGCTTTGAAGGATAACGGATATTTTGTAACGGTAATTTGCCCTGCAATGAAAGGATATATGAAAAAATATGAATTGGTTGACGGTATTCATATATACCGCCATCCTCTTCCAATTGAAGGCAGTGGTGCTGCCGGATATTTCATCGAGTATTCATCTGCGCTTTATTATCAATTTACCTTGTCCCTTAAAATTTTTTTTAAAACGGGATTTGATGTAATCCATGCGTGCAATCCCCCTGACAATATTTTTATCATTGGCGTTTTTTTTAAAATTTTCTTTGGGACAAAGTTTTTATTTGACCACCATGATATCAATCCTGAATTATACCTTGCAAAATTTAAAAAGAAAGATCTGTTCTACAAAATTATGCTTTTATGGGAAAAATTTACCTTTAAAACTGCTGATATCTCAATTGCAACCAATGAATCCTATAAAAGAATTGCAATTAAACGCGGAGGCATGAAACCTGACAAAGTTTTTATTGTGAGAAGCGGGCCCGATTTAAAAAGAACAAAGAGTATGCCTGAAAATGTTAAATGGAAAAAGGATAAAAAATTTCTTGTTGGATATGTTGGTGTTATGGGAGCCCAGGAGGGACTTGATTATCTTTTGCAGGGAATATCCTTTCTTGTTCACAAATTAAAAAGATACAATATCCATTTTATTCTTGTGGGAGGAGGAACTGAACTCGAGTCCCTGAAAAACATGGCAAAGGATCTCAACATAGAAAATTATATTACATTTACAGGCAGAGTGCCCGATGAAATATTGATGGAAATTTTAAGTACTGCTGATGTTTGTGTCAATCCTGATGTTGTAAACGAAATGAACGACAAATCCACAATGAACAAAATAATGGAATATATGGCCCTTGGAAAACCCATTGTTCAGTTTGACATGACCGAAGGACGCTTTTCAGCAAAGGATGCATCCCTTTACGCAGAACCAAATAGCTATAAATCTTTAATGGAAAAAATCATTGAAGTATTGGATAACCCTGAGATGGGAAAAAGAATGGGAAATTATGGCAGAACAAGGGTCGTTTCCATGCTCCAATGGAAACACGAAATCCCTAAATTACTTGCAGCATATAAGGCTCTGGAATAATAACTAATACTGATGTTGTTTTATACTACTGCCATGCCTTTGATATTTATTTTATCTTCATTTTTTATCTGATATTGTTTTTCTTCGGCAGCGGCATGTCTATATCTTGCAACATAACCACCTGAAAGGAAAAAAAGATACATTAAAACATTAGTATCAAGGGTAGTAAGATAAAAAAAGGAAAGCATAAAAAAAACCACAAAACTCAGCATCCCAAGAGAAAAAGCACCTGTAAATCCATCTTCTTTGCACAAATTGAGTGCATCAAAGAAAATTAAAAGAGCAAAGGCAAAAAGCGTAATTGTACCTATTATACCCGTCTCCCACATCATCAATGTAAATGACACCTTGTAAACCCCATAGTAATATGCCTGATCTATATACTTGCCGTTAAGTTTTCTGGTAAAACCCTTGGAAACATTTCCAGCACCATGCCCGAAGAACATGAACCTTGGTCCGCTAAGTGCTTTTGTAAAAGCATATTTAATAGGATCCAAGC
>CAZLBE010000441.1:0-2726 GCA_964557635.1 uncultured Desulfobacterales bacterium | reverse complement strand
GCAATTTTTTAAGAATAAAGTTTTTGTTATCATTGTTTTGAGCCTGATTATAATTGTAAATCCGATAATCCCTGTCATAGTACAGGCAAGCGAAAAAGCTGTTTTACAGGATATTGTCATTACAAATGACAGGGATGACCTTATTTCGTATTTTAAGGTTCGGGGGGCTTTTACAAAAAAAATTACCGAGGCTGTTTTCAATGGAGTACCAACTTCTTTTTCTTTTCTTGTTTATCTCTACAAAAACAGGAGTGCATGGTTTAATAAAAAAATAATTGCCATTAAATTTACAAGCACCTTGAAATACAATGCATTAAAAAAAGAATTTACTGTAATAAGACCCTGGAAATCAGATAAGGCCTGGGTAACAAAATCCTTTGATCAGGCCAGGATCATGATGACCAATGTGGATAATTTAAAGATTGTATCCCTTGACCGGCTTCATAAGGGAGAAAGGTATCAATTAAGGTTCAAGGCTGAACTGAGTAAGGTGACGCTGCCCATCTATCTGCACTATGTTTTCTTTTTTGTTTCTTTATGGGATTTTGATACCAACTGGCACACAATAAATTTTGTATATTAACTTTTGAGTGGATTCTTACCTTTTTAAACCCCGTAATTCAATTCTTTCACAGTGTAGTTAATGATCGATAAAAACAAAAAAAAAAATCATCCGGTTACTCCTGAAGGAGAAAAAAGAAGGCGCAAAAAAGAAGGCTTTCTTATTGTTATTATTCTTGCGGTTGTTGGAATTATAACTTTTGCAGAAACGGAAATCAGTGGTTTCGGGGCATATATGCCCGTATCCAATGCGGTATTGATGTTTATTCTGATCAATACAAATCTTCTTCTCCTCTTGATACTTATCCTGCTTGTATTCCGTAATCTTATAAAACTGTACTATGAAAGAAAAAATAAAATTGTCGGAACAAAACTTAAGACAAGGCTCATAGCAGCTTTTGTAACTTTATCCCTTTTGCCTACAATTGTGCTGTTCTTTTTTTCAATTCATTTTATTTCCACAAGCATTGCTTTCTGGTTTAATGCTCCGGTGGAGCAGGCTTTAAATAATTCTCTTTCCGTAGGCCGCAAGCTTTACGGGTATATTGAGGATAAAAATCTTTTTTTTGCAAAAAGGGCGGCCTTTCAGATTAATTCAAGAAAGCTGCTGCAAAAAAAAAATTCACATAAACTTGTACGCTATGTGCAGGTGGTGCAGAGGGCATTTGATCTCCAGGCAGTGGAAATATATACTCCCGATGCGAAACGTTTTACATTGTCCCTGGCTCCTGAGTTAAATAACCGGCCATTTGGGGTTCTTACAAGTGATGATTTGATGAATTTTTCAAAAGGTAAATCGTTCAGAACGGTTTTTGAAGATTCACAGTCCGGAGAATTCATCAAAACAATTACAGGTATCCCCTTTGGGGTAAACCCTGCAGAGGCAAAGGCTTTTCTTGTTATCACATCCCTTATATCTCCTGACCTTTCCGAAAATCTTGCTTCCATTTCCAAGGGAACAGAAGAGTATCAGCAATTAAAAATGATTAAAAGGCCTGTTCAGGTTTCAATATATATCGCACTTTCCATTGTTGCGCTTCTCGTTGTTTTCTGCGCTGTCTGGTTCGGGTTTTATCTTGCAAAATCCATTACTATCCCCATAATGAAATTTGCTGAAGGTACGCAGAGAGTGAGTAAAGGAGACTTAAACTATCAGATAGATTTTAAGGCCGATGATGAGATAGGTATACTCATAGATTCCTTTAATTCAATGACAAAAGAACTTGCTGTCGGCAGAGAAAAAATTGCCCGCTCGGAAAAAATGATGAGAGATCAGAATGCTGAAATAGAAAAGAGCAGACAGTATATGGAAATAGTATTAAAAAATATTTCTGCCGGTGTTATTTCCCTTGATAATCAAGGTGTTGTTACAACGTTTAACAAAGCTGCGGAAACCATGCTGGATATTAAAGGAACGGAAATAATCAATCATAATTACGGGGATATCCTTGAAGATCATCATCTTAAAATTGCCCGGCAGATCAAAGATAAAGTGTCATTTGGGTATAATTCAAGTGCGTTTGCCCTTTCCGTTACAATAGCAGGAAGTCCGAGACATTTTGCAGTAAATTTCAATAGTTTGAAAAATGAAAAAGGCGTTGATGTGGGATCGGTGATTGTTTTTGATGATTTAACGGAACTTGAAAAGGCCCAGCGTATGGCTGCATGGCGTGAAGTTGCCAGAAGAATAGCCCATGAGGTTAAAAATCCCTTAACTCCGATAAAACTTTCAGCCCAGCGCCTGAAACGAAAATATTCAAAAAAAGTGAATGAAGAGATTTTTGACAAATGTACAGAAGTAATTGTTGACCATGTTGACCTTATAAGAAATCTTGTAAATGAATTTTCCACTTTTGCAAAATTTCCCGATATTCATTTTATGCCCTGCAGGATTGAAGATATTGTCGAAGAAACTGTAGATCTCTATAAAGAGGGCCTGGAACATGTTAATATACAGGTAAACTGTGAAGAGAATCTGCCGGTGATAAATCTTGATCGCCAGCAGATGAAACAGGCCTTTATCAATTTGATTGACAATGCCATTGCAGCAATCAATAAAAAAGGAACAATTATAATTGAGATTTCCTTTGATCTAATTTTGAAAATTATCAGAATTGAGGTTTCCGATTCAGGGAAAGGAATCTCCGATGAAGAAAAAACACGGT
>CAZLBE010000440.1:0-2729 GCA_964557635.1 uncultured Desulfobacterales bacterium | reverse complement strand
ATAGACGAATATGAAGCACTGTCCAAAATTTACGTTATAAGATCGAATATTTACGTTTCATGGCCGTTTATAAAAAATAAAACAACCCATTACGTTTATTGGCTTCGCGCCTTCGGCCCATAATTCGTCAGAATCTTTGATTCTTTGAGGCAATCTGGGCCAATTCAGATCCGCCTCATGGCGGTTAATGAAAAATTAAATATGAACTTGACTAAAAGAATATGTTACAATAAAATATATTTTTAGAAATTATAACTAATATCTAAAGCGAGCTATGCCCGCAACCCATGTGCCTGACTCAATTTCTTGTTTTTTATTACAGAAATTCAGGGGTAAGGCACTAAGTGCAAATTTTTGATTTATCTTCAAATATTAAGTACCAATGGAATCTCTTAAAATCAACTTTTTTCACTTTCCCCGGAGGAAATTATTATGTATGAAATTATTGCTAATCCTGAAAATTACAAATTGGATGATTTAATAAAAGGAACCGGTAATGCCAAAATTGATTTTTCAGCCGATGAAAGGCAGAAATGGGCAGAGGAAATTGAATATTTTGGCAAAAGGCTTATTGAATTTGCCGAAAAATCTAAAAATTTTTCAAAAATCCTGTCCGGTTCTGAAAAAATAACAGCAACGCCAGCATCACTTAAAACGCTTAAAATACAACTCTTTGCAATAAATGATGCTTTAAATAATGCCATGGAAATAGCTGAAAAGCTTCAATCGGATATAGTGTCAAAAAAATAAATATTCCCGGTGTGGTGCTCAAAATTTCGCATTTAATTATATCCTTAAATAAAGCGGTTCAATAGATTTTAGAAAAAATCCTGTATAACGGCCATGAGGCAGTTATAACAAAAACGGATAATAAATGAAAAAACAACACAATCATGGGACAGTGACTTTTGCAGATGAACAGAAGGAACCTGACCCATTAGACGCTAAAACTTACGGCAACACAATGAATCCATGGAAAATTTTAATTACCGACGATGAAAAAGATGTTCACTGTGTAACTGAAGAAGTCCTGTCGGATTTTATCTTTAAGGAAAGAAAAATAACTTTTCTGCATGCATATTCAAGAAAAGAGTCTGAAACAATATTACGGGAAAATCCTGATATTGCCATTGTCCTTCTTGACGTAGTTCTTGAAACTGAAAATGCAGGCTTGGAACTTATTCGTTATATAAGAGAAGAGCTTGGAAATTCCATTATACAGATTGTAATCCGAACAGGCCAGCCAGGGTTTGCACCTGAACAAAGCATCATTAATAAATATGATATTAATGATTACAGGCTAAAAACAGAGCTCACAGCGCAAAAGCTGTATACACTTGTAACAACATCACTGCGTTCATACCAGATCAAGTTAAACCTTCAAGAGGAACTTGAAAAAAGAAAAGAAATTGAACGGTCTCTCAGAAAAAGCAGAGAACGCCTTAAGGATATTGTAACAAGTATTGGGGACTGGATATGGGAAATTGATAATGAATTACACTATACGTATATTTCCCAGAATATAGATTCCATTACCGGCTATTCAAACAAAGAGCTCATCGGAATGAATTTTTTCACCTTAATGACAAACGAAAGCAGAATCAGCACGGCAGAAGCCATAAATGAAAATATTGCGAAAGCCGAAGCCTTTAATAATATTGAAATGTGGATGAAGAAAAAAGATAGAACTAAAGCATGTTTTTTAATAAGTGGTAAACCCATAAAAGATAAAAATAATTTGGTTACAGGCTACAGAGGTGTTAATAAAGATATCACTGGTCTTAAAAAAGCTGAAAAGGAAAAAGCAACACTGATATGTCAGCTTCGACAGGCACAAAGGCTGGAAGCCATAGGAACACTTGCCGGTGGTATTGCCCATGATTTTAATAATATACTTGGAGCTATTCTTGGGTTTACTCAGTTGCTGCAAATGGATATTCATGAAAACAAAAAAGCCATGCATTACACCAGAAAAATTCTTGGCGGATGCGACCGTGCTAAAGATCTCATTCTTCAAATTCTCGATTTCAGCCGCCATAATAAAAAAAATAATAAAATGATAGCAGTGTCTCTATCTACTGTAACTAAAGAATCCCTGAAGCTGCTTAGATCATCCATACCATCCTCAGTTAAAATCAGAACTGAAATTTTGGAGGATACAGGTTATATTCTTGCTGATCCAACCCAGCTTAACCATATGATAATAAACCTTTGTACCAATGCATACCAGGCCATTGAGGATAACCAGGGGACAATTACAATTAGAATAAATCAATTGGATATTGATCACCAGACAAATTTTTCTCAATCAACATTACCGGATCTTGACCCCGGGAAATATATAACCCTATCCGTTACAGATGACGGTAAAGGGATAAATAAAGAAATTATGGATAAAATCTTCGAGCCCTATTTTACAACCAAAAGAGGCGGTGACGGAACAGGACTTGGGCTCGCTGTTGTCCACGGTATTGTAGCCCAGTGTAACGGACAGATAACAGTAAAAAGCAGTAAGGACATGGGAACTGAATTCACAGTTTATTTTCCGAAATATATAAAAAAAGAAGAAAAAAATACCGGTCCTGCAATGAATGAATCTGCCGGCCAGGGACAGAAAATAATTTTTATCGACGATGAAGATGCGATTGTAGAACTTGGAGAATTAATGCTTGAAGAACTCGGGTATAACCCGGTTGTAACAATATCAGGACTGGAAGCTCTGGAAATAA
>CAZLBE010000439.1:0-2732 GCA_964557635.1 uncultured Desulfobacterales bacterium | reverse complement strand
GTTCGACTATCTCATGCCACTTTGCGATATTGGGTCACTTCCACTTGACGATGTATATTTTTGGCTTCATTTACTATATTTTCAACATTTGCAGCTACTTCGTCAGAAAACCACTCATTCCCACATAACGAACAAAGTGTCGCTGGTACGTTTCTGATCACCACCAGAGTCTCCTCCATGTCTGCAGTAAATGTTGTAGTTCCCTGTTTTTTAAATCCTCCACAAAGTGGACAAATATTTTTAGCTGAACTCATTACCTTCTCCAACATCCTCCTTAAAGCATGTGCCGACCATTCTATTCTACCTTGCTGGATTATACTGACCAATTGGACATGATTCATTGTTCACTTCTTTCTTATTTGGGTAGATTTAAAATCCCGTATTATTTTTTATACCATGTGCCATTCTTTTTCTTGAAATAATCTCCCTTACCTGCCTTTCTGACAATTTGCAGGGCCCTTAAACTTTCGACTTTCTGTATACTGACTCCCTGCTGGGATGCGATCATTGAATAAACCATTCTCCTGTCTTTATTTTCTTGTGTAACAATATTTTCATTGATTTTTGTTTTTGTTACAAATTCAAGATAACCATTTGAATTTTCACCGATAACACCCTGATGTTTCATCTTTACAATAACAGGCAGTCTCTGTTTCATTCTCTGCTTGATCTGTCTGATATTGCCTGCAAGGCAAGTCTGAGCCAGAATGACCGAGCATACAAGTGCAGCAAAACCCATCACAAAAAAATTTCTTTTATTCATAACAGCCTCCCTTTATTCTTTTATCTTCGTTGCAGCGTTGTCAAGATCACCAAAAAAATTATCCAGAGCCCGGTCAACTTTTACGTTAACATCAATGGTGATATGTATCGGTTTTATCTCCACCGGGGCTATCTGCACTTTGTGACTGGTACTGCAGCTAATTACAAACAAACAGACGAAAAAACAGACAATGACCGAAAACAATAAAATTATTCTGGTGTACATGATCATTCCTCTTTTATTTTTTCTTGTTCAAAGCGTCCATCAGGATACTTCCCATATTACCCATTGTATGCCTGGCACTTTTTCCAGGCTCTGCAAATTTTTTCCAGTCGTCACTCTCCTTAAGATCCGGTGGTACAAGGGTAATTCTCCTCTGTTCCTCATCGATTTTTTCAACCATTACACCAACGGAGTCACCGGGTTTAAGGCTGTTGAAAACCTGCACCTTGGAAGATTTTGCAATGGAAGAAGAAGGGATAAGCCCTGTAATGCCGGGTTCCACCTCTGCAAACATTCCGAATTTTTCTTTTTTCTCAATAATGACATCAATCAATAAACCCGGGATATATTTTTGTGATGCACCTGCCCATGGATCTCCATGCGCATCCTTAATGCTCAGGGAAATACGTTTTTTCTCAGGGTCAACTGACTTTACCACAACCTGAACCATCTCCCCCTGTGACACAACATCCTCTGCTTTAAGCACCCTTTTTGTATAGGACATCTCACTTAAATGGACAAGACCGTCCACACCTGGAGTCAATTCAACAAAAGCGCCAAAGGGTACAAGCCTGACCACCTTGCCTGTCAATTGTTCCCCTGCATGTATGGTATTTTCGGCAAGATCCCAGGGGTCGGAAGATGTGTGCTTCATGGAAAGGGATAATTTCGGTATTTCAGAGTCTTTTTTTCTCTCTATTTTAAGAATTTTTACATTGACAATATCATCCACACTCACAGCTTCCCCGGGATTTTCAAGCCTTGACCAGCTCAACTCGGAAATATGGGCCATACCCTCTACCCCGGGAGCAATCTCAATAAAAGCACCGTATGGCATAAGTTTTGTAACACGTCCCTTTACAATATCACCTTCTGCAGTTTTACTGAAAAACTGCTCTCTTTTCTCCTTTAACTGTTCTTCAAGAAGATCCCGCCTTGAAACAACTATATTTTTTCCACCCTCTGAAAAACGTGTAATAATAAAATTAAATGTCTTGCCGACATATTCATCCATTTCTTCAACATATTTAATATCAATCTGGCTCACCGGGCAGAACGCTCTTTTACCCATGATTTCAACATTGAAGCCACCCTTTATAACAGAGGCCACCTTCCCCTCAACAGGGGTTCTGCTGTAGGAAGCATCCTCTAACATGGACACACTGCCTGCACCTGAAAGAGCCTTTGAAAGAATAATTTCACTTTCATTTAAAGACACTACAAAAAGTGTAACAGAATCTCCTTCCTTATAGGGAAACTCATCTTGATCATTTTTTAATTCATCCTTGTCAACAACACCGTCACTTTTTGACCCTGTATCAATATAGACATGCTTTTCACCAATGGAGATTATTTTACCTTCAATCTTATCTCCTGTATGGATATCATCGCTTATCTTTGCTCCATAGGATTCCAGCAAATCCGCAAAATTTTCTTCTTCCTGATCTGTGGATTCAATATATTCGGTTTTTAGTTCTTCTGTTTCTCTATCTTCTGTCTCTCTATCTTCTGTTTCTATTTCTTCTGTTTCTCTATTTTCAGCTTCTCTATTTTCAGCTTCTCTATTTTCGGATTTACTGTCTTTTAAGTTCTCTTCCATTTATAATTCTCCCTGAAATACCAAAATGCCTTCTGTTTTATTTTTGTTTATCTATCTGTCTTTTTGTCAGTTTTTTTAATATGAAAAACTCCGGATATCAAAGCGGGTTTTTCATACTTTGTTGAGAGGCAGATCTTGGCAAAACCA
>CAZLBE010000438.1:0-2735 GCA_964557635.1 uncultured Desulfobacterales bacterium | reverse complement strand
AGCGGAAAATAAAAAAATTACTTCCATGTTTAAAGCAGCTCAAAAAAAGTACAGTGATATAATCCATAATTCTCCTGATCTGTTTTTTATGTTAGATAAAAATTTTCATTTAACTTTTGTCAATAAAACTTTTGAGACAACCCTTGGCTATCCTTCTGAAATAATCCTTAATAAGCCTGTAATGGATCTTGTGTATGAAGCAGACCGGGAAAAACTGCATTTTTTCCTGAACGACCGGCGTTCAAAAAGCAGCAGGCGGGCAAATCTCGGAGCTGAAATTCGTATGGAATGCAGGCCTTGTGGGTCTGATGACAAAAAACTGGTTTACCTTGAAGTGAAAAAAAGCAGCTTTTCATTTCACAATGGAAATGGAAATGATCAAAACAATCCTGAATTATGCATTGTAGGGCGAGATGTCAGTTATAGAAAAGAATTTGAACAGCAGTTAATATACAGCCAGAAAATGGAGGCTGTCGGTGTACTTGCAGGTGGGATTGCACATAATTTCAACAACCTGCTGATGAATATCCAGGGGCAGGCGACAATTATGAAAATGGAAATTGATAAAAATCATCCATACTATAAAAAAATTAATGCCATTGAACGATATATAAACAGAGGCGCTAATATTGCAAGACAGCTTTTGAATTTTGCAAGGGGCGGCGATTATAATCTTAAGCCCATTAACATGAACTACACCATTAAAGACACTCTGGAGCTTTTCTCCATTTCGAAAAAAAATATTAATATTCACCTTGACCTAACAAAAGATCTCTGGCCCGTTGCAGTTGATGTCAGTCAAATGGAGCAGGTGTTTTTGAATTTATTGATGAACGCACACCATGCCATGCCAAAAGGTGGAGACATCTTCATTAAAAGTGAAAATATAGTGCTGGATAATAAACAGGCTGATAACCTAAACTGTGTTTGTGGCAACTACATAAAATTAACTGTGAAAGATACTGGATGCGGTATTGAAAAAAATATTCAGAAAAAAATATTTGACCCTTTTTTTACAACAAAAGAACGGAATAAGGGTACTGGCCTTGGTCTGGCTTCGGCTTACGGTATAATAAAAAAACATCATGGGAAAATCCTTGTTTCAAGTGAACCTGATAATGGTGCCATCTTCACAATCTACCTTTATGCCTCCAATAATAAAACAAAACCGTTAAGCAATGAAGACATTTTTAGAAGGGACTCGCTCTCAGCACAAAGAGGGCAGATTAATGCAGAACAAACCACCATTATTGTTATAGACGATGATGTGGAAATCCTGGAACAATCCACAACGATGCTTAAAGCAATGGGTTTTAATGTTATCACGGCAGACAACGGTCAGGATGGAATACGGAAATATCTTAAAGACCACAACAGAATTTCCCTTGTGGTCTTAGATATGGTGATGCCCGGCTTAAATGGGGCTGAAACATTTGAATATATTAAAAAAATAAACCCTGATTCCAGAGTCCTCATCATTACCGGGTACAAAAAAACTAAAGAAATTGACCTTCTATTAAAAGATAAGACCAGTGCGTTTCTGAAAAAACCATATGGAATAGAGCAATTAAGTGAAAAAATAACAACACTGCTGACACGGGAAAACCGCGGTGAAACGCAACAATAAAAAATCGGGTCCCTCCGTTAATACACTAAATACCCTGAAAACAGGACAAATTCTTGTTGAGGCAGGGCTTGTTACTTCAAAAGATATTAAAAAAGCCCTTGCAATTCAGGAAAAAAGAAAAAAATCTTTTTTCACTGGATCTTATTCCAATGAGCCTGTCAGGCTGCTGGGAACAATTTTATGTGATATGAACCTTGTCACGCCCGTTGACCTTTATTCGGTCCTCCATGAAAAGAATAAAATTTATACCATGGAGCAACTGCTTGTCGATAATGAAAAAATCCCCCAGAGAAGAGCAGACCAGCTCATGGAGGAGCAGAAACGCGGGATTTATTCTTTTTTTGATCTTGTTGTAAAATACAATATTCTCAGTGTTAATCGTCTTCAGCAGAGGATATTTGAACTTTACCGTATCCCATACAGACATGTGAACCGTTTTACCTATAATGAAAATAATAAAGAAAAACTGATCTTGCTTTTGGATAAGGATGTTGCATATAAAAAACGCGCAATCCCAATTATAAGAAAAAAAAACTCTTTTATTATGGGAATTACAGCCCCTGAGACACTGGTTTTTATTTATAACTTGAATTTCAAGCTTCCAAATTACAGAATAATACCGGTTTTCATTCCCATGCAGCATTTTAAATCACTTTACTGGAAATTATACAATATCTCTTTTCCCGATTTTTATTCCCCCTTGACTGTGCAAAAAGATGCAAAAACGGACAAATCAATTATAATGCCTGTTGCACAGACTGTAAAAAATGACCCTGTGCTTTTTTTTAAACATAAGACCATGATTTCAAATCCTGAAAGGGAAAAACATCTTATCCTTGATTTGTATTCAAAATATGAATTATTAAGACAGCTTACCGGAGAAAATGAAAGATTAAATCAATTTTCTTCCTTTATGGTTTTTATAAGGGAAAATTTCAAATTACTTACAAGTTGCAGAAGTTGCTCAAAACTTGAGATTACACTTACCAATGACAGTGACGGTGTTAATCTTATTGCAAATCCAGTTTCTGATAACGGCCATGAGGCCGATCCGGATTTGGCCCAGATTGCCTCAAAGAATCAAAGATTCTGACAAATTATGGGTCGT
>CAZLBE010000437.1:0-2742 GCA_964557635.1 uncultured Desulfobacterales bacterium | reverse complement strand
TTGATATCTGCCAGGCAGGGTATCCTTCTGCACATATTACAGAAGCTGATAATGTAAAAAAACTTTTTTTGTATGCTTTAGATGAAGGATATAACATCCAGGTTGCAGGCATGGGAAGGGCATTCATAAAAGATGCACAAATTCTCATGAAAACCGGAATAAATCATTTCCACCTTCATGCTCATATTGACATGGATCAGGACAAAGACAGAGCTAAAGCGTTGTCCTGCATCAAGGAAGTTATTGAATATATAAGAAGTGAAAACAAAAAAGCTGAAATATCCCTTGCAATTCTTGATATAGGAAGAACAGATCCTTTTATCCTTGAAGAATTGGGTTGTTTTGCTATTGATAAATTAAAAATAGATATCCTGTCTCTGCCAGATACATCGGGCATCATGTCTCCTGATTCCATATACGATAAAATCCATCCCATTGCCATCAGGGCTGCAAAATCTGAAACAAAAATCAGTATCCACTGTCATAATGATATGGGAATGGCAAGTGCAAATACAATAATCGGCATAAAAGCAGGCGGGAAAATTCTTGAGGCCTCAGCTCTTGGAATTGGTGAGAGAAACGGTATTGCAGATCTATTTACCACCGGAAAAATGCTGAAAGATAACGGGTTTGAAATGAATCTTAAAACGGATGAAACTGAAATTTTCAGGCAATACTACGAATATGTTAACGGGATATGCAGGGCTCAGACAAAAGAAAACCTTCTTAACGTCAATACACCGTTTTTCGGAGAGGCAGTAAAAACCCATGTGGCAGGTACCCATGGCGCAGAAGCGTTCGGCATTGAATTTAAAGAGAAATTTTTTTTGAACCTGTTGTGCGGAAAGCATCTTGTTAAAAAATATCTCAACGCTGCCGGCATCGGCTATAACCATGAGAAAGTCGATGCCATAACAGCGAAGATAAAATCGGAAAGTGCAAAATTACAACGCAGACTCACAGATAAAGAAATTAAATCAATAGCAGAACAGGCATGAACAGGCATGAACAGGCATGCCGCTTTACAGGTTATTTTTGTTTAAGGATTTCCTTTAGGAAAGCTCCTGTGTAGGATTCTTTGATTTCGGCAATCTCCTCTGGAGTGCCGCAGCCCACCACATAACCGCCAAGATCTCCTCCTTCAGGGCCAAGATCAATAATATAATCGGCATATTTTATCACATCAAGGTTATGCTCAATCACTATGACTGTATTGCCGGATTCCACAAGGCGGTTCAACACGGCAAGCAGCTTGTTTATATCATCGGTGTGAAGACCGGTTGTGGGTTCATCGAGGATATAGATTGTTCTGCCAGTGCTTCTCTTGCTTAATTCCCTTGCAAGTTTGATTCTCTGGGCTTCGCCTCCGGAAAGCGTTGTCGCAGCCTGGCCTGTTTTAATGTATCCAAGCCCCACGTCAACAAGTGTCTGAAGTTTCGCTTTAACAGATGCTATGCTGCTGAAAAATTCCACAGCCTGATTGATCGTCATATCAAGCACTTCTGCTATTGTTTTGCCTTTGTACCTTATATCCAGGGTTTCTCTGTTGTATCTTTTTCCGTGGCATACATCGCATGACACGTAAACGTCGGGAAGAAAATGCATCTCAATTTTAATAATACCGTCACCGGAACAGGCCTCGCATCGCCCTCCTTTAACATTAAAGCTGAATCTTCCCGGTTTATAGCCCCTTGCCCTTGCATCGGGGGTTTTTGCAAATAATTCCCTGATGGCCGTGAAAATTCCCGTGTAGGTGACGGGATTGCTGCGCGGGGTCCTTCCAATGGGAGACTGATCAATGTGTATTACCTTGTCAAGAAATTTTATACCCTTTATTTTTTTGTGGATTCCAGCTGGCAGCCTTGAATTGTAAAGATGGTTTGATAGAGCCCTGTACAGTGTTGTCAGGACAAGACTTGATTTTCCAGAACCTGAAACGCCTGTAACACAGGTGAAGCAGCCTAATGGGAATTTTACATCGATGTTCTTAAGGTTGTTTGCACCGGCGCCTTGTATTACAAGTTGTCTTTTGCCTGTACTGCGGCGCTTTTTTGGAATTTCAATCTGTTTTCTTCCGGTGAGATAATCTGCGGTCAACGTGTTCCCGTTTTTCAAAAGTTCTTCAGGGGTGCCTGAAAATACAATTTCTCCACCGTGGATTCCTGCCTTTGGACCCATTTCTATTATATAGTCTGAATTGAGCATTGTTTCTTCATCATGTTCAACTACAATGATGCTGTTTCCAATATCCCTTAATTTTAAAAGTGTATCAAGCAGTCTTCTATTATCCCTCTGGTGCAGACCTATGCTTGGTTCATCAAGAACGTACAACACTCCTGTAAGCTTGGAACCTATCTGGGTGGCAAGCCTTATCCTCTGGCTTTCACCTCCTGAAAGAGTCATTGAAGCTCTGTTCAGGGTGAGATAATCCAGTCCCACATTTTTTAAGAATTCCAGTCTTTCCTTTATTTCCTTGACTATACCATGTGCAATAATTTTATCCTTTCCCTTTAATGACAGGTCTGAAAAAAAATTCACAGCCTGTTTTATGGAAAAAGCGGTGATCTCAGCTATGGTTTTGCCCGCTACCTTAACCGAGCTTGACCCTTTATTCAGCCTTGTTCCTTTGCAGGATGAACAAAGGGTGAAATTCATATACTGCCTGATATCCTCCCTTGAACTGCCCGAGCTTGTCTCGTGGTAAAGCCTTTTAAAGTTGGGAATAATACCCTCACATTTTTT
>CAZLBE010000436.1:0-2756 GCA_964557635.1 uncultured Desulfobacterales bacterium | reverse complement strand
GCTATGTGAGCAGGCCAAAATGGGCGAAGATGAGGTGCTGGCCGAATATTTACTATAATTTAAGGAGGACGGGATGAAAATCCTTATAGCTGTTGATCAGGGTCTATACAGTGATCATGCGGTTTTAGAAGGTGCGCGTATCGCAAAAAATACATGGGCAAACGTAACAATCCTCGGCGTAAAATCTTCTTCACAAAAAGCAGACCAAACTGATGAAACCGATGCTTTAATAAAATATGCCAAGGATTACAGACAACAATTCCTGAAATTTTTTAAAAAAGATTATTGTCCATATCCGAAACATGTCGATGATTATGAACTTATTGAAAAAACACCAGGTGTTTATGTGGATTCACCTGTTCTTGAAAGCGCACAAAAAGAACTGAAAACCGTTGTAAGAACAGGCAATCCTGTTAAAGAGATCTTTGCCGAGGCAAATGAGGGTGATTATGATCTCATTATCATAGGGTGCAGCGGAACCAACGAGTGCGTGTGGGAAAATGACCCTCTTATTCCACAGAGAATAGTCAATGATGCATCCTGTTCCGTGCTTGTTGCAAAAGATATCAAGCAAGTGAAAAAAATTATCTGCTGTCTTGATCATAATCAGGTGAGCCAGGAATCCATTGAGATGATAAACCAGCTTGTAACCTTTCACGATGCAGAACTTGAAATAGTAGGGATAGCAGAAGGAGACAGTCTTAAAGACAAGGTTGAAAATAAAATAAAATCCATTTTAAAATACTATACTGCAAAACATATAGCCACACCGGAAATAGAGGTAGTTTCAGCTTCAGCCTTTGAATCTTTTATCTCTGCAAGGCAAGAAACCGCCATGCTGGCTTTATGGATGGAGAAAAGATCCTTTCTTGCAAAAATATTTTCAAAAACTCAGGTTACAAAATTAATTAAGGAGAGTCATTATTCAGTTATGATTCTAAGATAACCGCCATTAGGCGGATCTGGTATCAAGAAACAAGAAACAAGAGACAAGAAAGCGATGCATCTTGTTTCTTGTCTCTTGATACCAGTTTCTTGTTTGTATTTTATTACCATTGCAACAAAAAACGTGTTCAAAAAAACATTCCAGCTGTAAAGGAATCATCTTATCCTGCATTCATAGAGCGGATATGGCTACACAAAGGAATTTCCAGCGGAACAATTGGCCAGGGATGTGAAAATAGCCACGATTTATGAGGGCACCAACGGTATCCAGGCCATGGATTTTTTAGGCCGTAAATTAATACATGTGTATCAAGCAGGATATTCATAATTCATCTGGGAAAATAGATGAATTATAAAAATTGTCTTCAATCTCCTGGTCAACGTTATCAAAGTCTGAGCTAATTTTGACCTTCCCTTCCCAGCTTCCACCAAGTTGACGGGGAGAACTATTCTTCTTAAAAGCGGAAAGAATTGCCACAGGTTTTCCTGCCTTACCGATTATGATAGGCTCATCTGTTTCCTGAACTGTTTTTATCAGAAAAGACAAATTGGCCTTTGCTTCAGAAATATTGGTTATTTGCATAACAGCTTCCCTTGATTATTCATAAATTATTATCACCTTTTTATAGTTTAGTCTGGTCTGGTCTGATTGTTAATGGTTTGCTAATAAATCCATACCTGACGCACGTTATTTTTAAGTCAAAGCCAGCAAGGCTTCAGACGAAAGTATATTTTTTTTAAGTCAGGAACTGAGAAGTAAGGGCAATGGAAAATATTACATTAAGCAGCGGGAATTCCGGGCAGATGTTTCTTCAAACGATTCGCGGTTTATTAACTAACTGCACAAACTATTGGAGATCAATGGGTCAAAGCGTGCCAGTCAGCTGTTCTAAAGGTTCCGAGCGTGTTGATGCCGGATGGACATAATTATCTGATTAATATTAATCATCCGGATTTTCATAATATAAAAATAGGTAAACCACTGCAGTTACAGTTCGATACGAGATTTGAAAAATAATTTTCCAAAAGGAAACCCCTGGAATTCATCAGATATAATCATCCCAGATATCTTCAACAGGTTTAATGAATTCTTCCGGTGAAACAAGCAGTTTTGGTTTTTTTACACTTTGCTTGCGCCAGTCCGTTTTTTTTACAGGTTTTATATAGGCTACCTTTTTTTTATTATGTGTAATAACCACATTTTCGCCTGATTCAACTCTTTTTAATATCGCAAAAAGATTCCCTCTCAGGCTTGTTGCTGTTATATTAATCATAAACACCTCATTTTATCTAAATCCAAAAAATTTTTACATTATATTGTTGTATTGTTTTATCTTTTGTTACAAAAAAATAATTATTTGTGACAGCCTGGGTAATCAGCAGACGATCAAAAGGATCTTTATGAAAATCTGGCAGGTTCACAGATTCTATCATTTCCCGGGCAGTTGGGTTTATAATCTTTATATTGGAGTTCTCTATCAAACTGATACGCCAGGCATCAACATCTTCAAGCTCAATCCTCTGTTTTTTCACAAGAAGAGCTGTTTCCCAAAATGAAATTGATGAAACATATAGATTCTCCAACTCATTTTGTTCATCCAAAAAATCAACATACTCTTTTGATACATTTTCTTTGTTAAACCAGAAAATCAATGCGTGTGTATCTAACAAATAGCCATTCAAAACAATTCTCCTTTTGCACGCTCCTCATTACTCCTCATTATGTTCATATTTATACTACAATGCGTACATGTACATGTCAATACTATTTTAACAACCGTATTTTTGGAATTTTTGGATAAATTAACCAG
>CAZLBE010000435.1:0-2758 GCA_964557635.1 uncultured Desulfobacterales bacterium | reverse complement strand
TTAAGTTTTTTAAATTCATTGGGAACCGATGGAACATTCGGCAATGATAATACTGATCAATCGGTTTTAAGCAGCATTGGCAAAACAATTACCCCGATATTTACCCCCATGGGAATACAAAAGGGCAACTGGCCTGCCACGGTTGGAATTTTTACAGGCGTTTTTGCAAAGGAAGCGGTTGTGGGAACTTTAAATGACCTGTACTCCGGAATGGACGATAAAAATGCCGTTAAAGCCGGTGCAGAGGAAGACGAGAAAGCCTTTGACTTCTGGGGCGGCATCAAAGATGCTTTTGCAAGTATTCCTGAGAATCTAAAAGGGGTAAAAGATACTTTACTTGATCCACTCGGCCTGTCAGTGGGAGATGTGAAAAATATAAAACAGGCAGCAGAAGAGCAGGATGTCAGTGTAAGTACATTTGGTTCCATGGTGAACCTGTTTGACGGCAAAATAGGAGCCTTTGCTTACCTTCTTTTTATTTTGCTGTATTTCCCCTGTGTTGCAGCAACTGCCGCAGTTTATCGCGAAACAAACTTGCAATGGACTTTATTTGCAGGAGCATGGACTTCAGGCATCGCCTATATCGCGGCATCTTTGTTCTACCAGTTGGCAACCTTTACCCGCCATCCTGCATCTTCCATGATCTGGACAGGGGGTTTAACCGGTTTCTTTGCATTGACAGTTTTTATCATGCGTATATCAGGTAATAAAGCCAAAGGATCACCGCCAGTATCAAGTGTTTCCGGTATGAATTCGGGCATCGGTATGAATATTGGTGCTGTATAAAATGGCAACTCCAGACCAAAATAAATTTTTAAACTTATTGACAGGGGATTTGCCAGGATCTATAAAAAAAGTGTTTTACCTATTCAGAATTATTATTAAGTTAAACATCACAAGCTTTGATAAAATAAATATTCGGGATTCTGATACACTAAATTCCTAAAATATAAATAAAGTTAATGTTCAGAATTTCTATGAAGTAAACAATATTTCAAGCTTGAGTTAAGTTTTAATTTCCATTATTATGCAATATTATACATTAACATGGAAATATTTATTTTTTAATAAGATATGAAACGTTTCAAAGGATATTTTACATAATTAAAGCTTAATATACTGATAGGTGGAGAATTTTTCCATATACATGCTCTGATATCATGGAAAATTTTCCATCTATTGACAATGATAGGATGGACCGCTCCGCGCTCCATCCTATCGGCCTGCTGTTGAGTACGCTTTTGACAGGTTCCGCGCTCCGCGCTCCACCTATCAAAAGCGTTCGAGTCGACTGCGATTCTCAGCATGATAAGAAAATAAAAAGCCATTTTCTTATCATGCCTGCGAGTCTCGCGACTCAACAGCAGGCCGTTCGGCTTCAAAATAAATAGAACTATAAATAGGCTTATATTTAACGCTTGACGAGTAACGTAATCCGTCATATAATGTGGGCATGATTAAGACTTTCAAATGTAAAGATACTGAAAAACTTTTTGATGATGACGATGTTAAAAAGTTTCGAGGCATCTCCAGAGCTGCGAGGTTAAAACTTGAAGTCCTAAATGCAGCTGTTTCATTAAACAGTTTGAGGGTTCCACCAGGGAATAGGCTTGAACAATTGAAAGGCGATAGAAAAGGTCAACATAGTATCAGAATTAACAATCAATGGCGTGTTTGTTTTGTATGGAAAGACTCAAATGCCTTTGATGTGGAAATTGTTAATTATCATTAGGAGGAAAAACATGAAAAAAAAACTATCTCCAATTACACCAGGCAATATTCTTTTAGAAGAATTTCTTAAGCCCATGGAAATCACTCAAAGCCAACTCGCAAAAGATATTAATGTACCGGCAAACCGAGTGAGCCAACTTATTCATTGTAAAAGAGAAATTACTGCGGATACCGCATTACGGCTTGGTAGGTATTTCGGGATTGAACCTGAATTTTGGCTTAATCTACAAAGTCGATACAATATGAAAATGGCACAAATAAAGGTAGGTCGGAAAATTGTGCAAGAAGTAAAAGTGCGGTTTCCACAAAAAAACTTGTTTAATCATGCGACTATATAGTTTGCTGATTTAACAAGTTAGAAAATCGGCAGAGCCGAACAAAAAAATGGAAAACTAATTGACATGGTGTATAATAGCTGTGAGGCTGATCTTGAGACTTTCAGACCGCCTTTCAACAAATATAGAAACTCTGATTCATAAAGGACTTTTAAGGGAGTTTCATATAACCGCCATGAGGCGGATCTGGATTGGCCCAGATTGCCTCAAAGAATCAAAGATTCTGACGAATTATGAAATAAACGTAATCGTTTACGTTTTATTTCATATAAAAAAGAACTATAGATGCAGCCAATGAAAAAATATCCTGTTGGAATCCAGAGTTTTGAAGTAATCAGGTCAGATGACTACTATTATGTTGATAAAACACGGTTTGTTAAAGATTTTTTTGAATCTGGAAAATATTATTTTCTTGCCCGACCGAGAAGATTCGGCAAAAGCCTTTTTCTTGATACATTACACCAGGCATTTGCAGGCAGAAAAAAATATTTTAAAGGTCTGTTTCTTGAAGATAACTGGGACTGGGATGAACAGTTTCCCGTGCTGCATCTCAGTTTTGGAGCAGGCGTACTCAGAGATATTGACAGCTTAAATTCGCGTTTTAATTATCTTCTTTCCCGATTTGCAGAACAATATGAGGTAAAATTAAAAGAAAAAAACATAACAGACCGGTTTGATGAGCTTGTAAGAAA
>CAZLBE010000434.1:0-2764 GCA_964557635.1 uncultured Desulfobacterales bacterium | reverse complement strand
TCTTTTGCCTGTCATTTTTTTCTCCTTTAAATATTTCTGTTAATCAATAATAAAAACTAAAATACATTTCTTTAACTATGTATATTTTTTACATTATTACTCAGCCACAGATCTCCGCTGATTATAGCGGATCTTTTCTCTTTTTTATATGAAATAGAATGTAAATCATCTGCATTCTATTTCTATATTTGTTGAGAGGCGGCTGGGCCACTCCAGATCCGCCTCATGGCGGTTATATGAAAAACTCCAGATATTAGAGCGGGTTTTGGCATACGCGCCTCTGGCCCATACTTTGTTGAGAGACGAATCTGGGCAAGTCCATATCGGCCTCATGGCCGTTATATTATCATATATGAATCTTTTAAATTCCGATTTTCTTTGTCAATACCTGCGCTCATCTGTGTAAATCCGCGGCTGAATAATTACTTTTTTATTTTTATTTTTTTGGAAATCCAAGCCAGATCAAGGCCGCCTTAAAAAAATTACACATATTCCCTGAATTTATGAAACTTAATATCTGGCCAGTCCTCCATGACAAACCCAAGCTGATATTCACTTGTGGTTAAAAAGCTCAGCCAGCCTTCGGAATCAACTGCCATGCCGTGGGCATTCTGTTTTTTGAAAGTATTTAATTTTTCTTTATTCTCACAGCTTACCCACCTTGCCACGGAAAAATTCACAGGTTCGCATCCTGCATCAACATTATACTCGGCCTTCAGCCTTGCAACCGTAACTTCAAACTGAAGAACGCCTACTGCACCAAGGATATAATCATTTGAGGTGACGGGCCTGAAAACCTGTATGGTACCCTCCTCTGCAAGCTGAAACAGTCCTTTTTGAAGGGCTTTTGTTTTTAACGGGTTTTTTAAAATAACCCTTCTGAAATGCTCCGGTGCAAAATTCGGAATCCCAAGGAATTTAAGGGGTTCTTTTTCAGTAAATGTGTCACCTATCTTTATTGTGCCGTGATTATGAATCCCTATGATATCTCCGGGGTATGCCTCGTCAACATTGTTTCTTTCCTTTGCCATGAACATGGTGGCATTGGATATGATGATATCTTTTCCAATCCTGTGATGCCTTAATTTCATACCTTTTTTAAATTTTCCCGAACATATTCTGAAAAAAGCGATCCTGTCCCTGTGGGCAGGGTTCATATTGGCCTGAATTTTAAAGGTAAACCCGGAGAACTGTTCTTCATCGGGTGCGACATCCCTTGTTATTGTTTTCCTCGGCCCGGGGGGCGGGGCCATTTCAACAAAAGCGTCCAACATTTCCCTTACACCAAAATTATTTATGGCGCTGCCAAAAAAAACAGGAGTCTGGCTGCCCTTAAGAAAAAAATCCATATCAAGGGGATCTGATGCCCCATTTATAAGTTCAATATCATCTCTCAAGTTATCTGCCTGGCTTCCAAGTTTTTCATCAAGAACAGGATCATTAAGATCATTAATGATAAGCCCGTTCATATCTCTTGGAGAATAACCCGGGGAAAAAAGCCCAAGCTCTTTTTTGTTTATATTGTAAACCCCTTTAAAAAGTTTTCCCATTCCAATGGGCCATGAAAGCGGAGTGCATTCTATCTGAAGTTTATCCTCAATATCTGAAAACAGATCAAGAGGTTCCATGCCTTCTCGATCCAGTTTGTTTATAAAGGTGATAATGGGAGTGTTGCGCATCCTGCACACTTCCATAAGTTTTTTTGTCTGGGGTTCAACTCCCTTTGCGCTGTCAATTATCATAACGGCACAGTCAACTGCTGTAAGAACTCTGTAGGTATCTTCTGAAAAATCCTTATGCCCCGGAGTATCAAGAAGATTAATTTCGTAATTTTTATAATTAAACTTCATTACAGAAGAAGATACACTTATTCCCCTTTCCTGTTCTATGGATAAAAAATCACTTGTGGCTCTTCTTTTTGTTTTACGTGATTTCACGGCTCCTGCCTGCTGTATGGCACCACCGAAAAAAAGCAGTTTTTCAGTAAGAGTTGTCTTACCTGCATCCGGATGGCTTATGATGGCAAATGTTCTGCGCCGTGCAATTTCTTTTAATGTTCTCTTGTCTGTAACTTTGTTTGTCATATGAATTTTTCATTTTCCTAATAACCGCCATGAGGCCGATCTGGTTTTGCCCGGATTGCCTCACAACATAAGATGAAACAGGGTGTAATTTTTACACTCTATTTCATATAAAAAGCTGCATATTTATTTACTTCTCTACAGATATATATGATAAAGCTGTAGTTTATAAAACATCCTGTTTTATTAATCAATAAAACAAACCGACATAATAAATTTACCTATAAAATCAATGCAGTTAAATTTCTGTTTTTATGAATATTTTCTCCTTTGCAATTTTTTTAACTGTCTGATGTGATATTTTCCATAAAAATTATAAATCCATGGCCATGGGCTATTTAAATACATTATGGCTATATTATAGTTTAAATAGAGCAAGCTTTATCTGTTTTATTTATTCAAATATTGTAAATATTCGGCCAGCACCTTATCTTCGCCCATTTTGGCCTGCTCACATAGCATCAGTATGCTACGCAGTCCCAAATAGACGAATATGAGGCACTCTCCAAACATTTACATTATAAGTCGAATATTTACCAAATATTGTGCTTATATATAACTTGTTAATATACTTATAGATATATGTATGACAACAAAAAAAATAATTTTTTTTCATTTTTTTAAAAATAATTATTGACTAAATTAAATCTCCTTTCTATAGTTGCATATACGATATGAATTTT
>CAZLBE010000433.1:0-2797 GCA_964557635.1 uncultured Desulfobacterales bacterium | reverse complement strand
CTAAGGTGCTGACAAATCGTGTTACCGTTGCTTCACTGATGTTGCAGGTTTCTGCAAGTTCCCTTGTCGTCATAAACACTGCTTTACTTGGTTGCTGAATAATATAATTACCAAGAATCTGCGCCTTGGGTGAAAGTGAATCAAGTTTTGTCAAAATATCGGCTATTACAGGGTGTGAGAGAGGATCGTTCATAGTTGTAAATTACATATCCTTTAAAATTTTTTATATGAAATAAAATGTAAACCATTACTTTTATTTCATACTTTGTTGAGAGGCGAATCCGGGCCAATCCAGATCCGCCTCATGGCCGTTATAAAAAATATAACGTAAATTATTACGTCTATTTCATCTTTCGTCAGAATCTTTGATTCTTTGAGACAAATCCGGACAGGTTTGCAAAACGTATTCCTTCAATGAAGGTACCAAACCAGCCCAAGGGCGTTTGCGATCTTTATGATGTGTCAGATGACTGGATTCCCATTTATGACAAAACAGATCTTGGCGGTTTTTACCTTGCCGTTGGTTCCAGCGGGAATCAGTTTAAAAATGCACCCGTTGTTGGGCGTATGATGGCTGAGCTTATCAATGCATGTGAAAAGGGCCTTGACCACGATAAAGAGCCTTTTCATTTTAAATACATTTACACTGAACGCGGCATGGATGTTGGTTTCTTTTCGCGCAAAAGAGAAATCAACTATAATTCAAGTTTTTCAGTAAATGGCTGATACTTGACTTGATTTATAAGCGAAAACCGTAACCATTCACAGTCAATTTACAAACGGTAAGCGTTTACAGGGTGCTGCAGGTGCAGTGCCATGTGAACGCTTACCAAAAACCTTATAACCGCCATGAGGCCGATCTGAATTCAGGTCCGGATTGCCTCAAAGAAACTAAGATTCTGACAAATTATGGGCCAAAGGCGCGGAGCCAATAAATGTAATTTATTACATTCTATTTCTTATAAAATTGCTGTCAGGCGAAGCCTAAATACATAGAGGAATTAAACCATGCAAATTTATGTTTGTGTAAAGCATGTACCTGATTCTGCAGCAAATATTGTAATTTCAGGTAAAAATTCATTAGATAAATCCGTTCCTTTGAAAGTGACGGTGAACCCGGGATTATATTTACTGGCCGTGAATCCATTGACGCTGCCGGCATGCAGACAATGTTTCGCATTGGAAAAGCCTTTGGGTTTCCCGTTGCAGCCAATGTTGTTAAATTTTCCATGAAAGACAATAAAGTAACCGTTGAAAGCGAAAGGGAAGGCGGCATAAGAGATGCTTATGAACTGCCACTTCCCTGCGTGTTAGGTGCAGGCAGAGGGCTGAACACACCGGAATATCCTACTTTTCCCCAAATTGTGAAAGCAAGAAAAAAACAGATTAAAAAAATAGATTTCAACACACTTGGCATTGAAAAAACCGGGGCAGCAATGGAGGTTATTGAGCTTAAGCCCTTTGTAAAAAAACGCTGCCCAGTTGAAATTAAGGGAACGCCTTTGGAAGCTGCAGAAAAGCTTGCAAAAATTCTCCACGAAGAGGCAAAAGTGATTTAACCGCCATGAGGCGGATCTGGTTTTGCCCAGACCCGTCTCAAAGAATCAAAGATTCTGACAAAGTATGGGCCGAAGGCGCGAAGCCAATAAAAGTAATGGTTTACATTTTATTTCATATAAAATTATGAAAATATAATTAAAGGTGCAGTATGAAAAAAACAGGGATATTTATTGAGATCAGCAACGGCAGAATAAAAAATGCAAATTACGGCATGATCACAGCTGCAAGGGGCAGCAACAGTGAGTTATATGCCTTTGTGATAAACTTTGAGGCAGAAAAAATAAAAGAAAAATTATATGCCCATGGCATTGATAAAATTATAGAAATCCGCCATGAAACCGATTTTGAAATGGCATGGAATCCGGTCTCATGGTCAAAAGCAATCATGGAAGTGATGAATGCTTTTGATATCCATATTTTATTAGCGCTTACAAGCGGCATTGGAAAAGAACTGCTTCCAAGAATTGCAGCAGAATTGGATGCCCCTCTGATAATGGATTGCATTGGTATTGATTTTGACAAAAAAACCGCAGAAACATTCAGGTACTCAGGAAAAACAATTGCCACGGTTAAACTGACTGGACAGAATCTTTTGTTTGGCATAAAGCCCAATATAATTGATGCTATGCCTTAAGCAAAAGATTTTTTTGCATTGGCCAAACCTGAAATCATACCATTTACTATTAAGGCAGATTCTTTAAAAGCCACTGGTCAGTTTGAAAATATAAATCTGATTAAAACGGTTATGCCTGAAACCTCTTCTTCAGATAATTTTTCAAATGTTAACCTCATGGACGCTGATATTATAATATCCGGCGGCCGTGGCATGAAAAACTGGGTGCCCTATTCAATGCAGGTAGGCCAGACAGGAGAGAAAGTCAGTCCAAAAGTTTACATAGCCTGCGGGATTGCAGGCTCGATTCAGCATTTTGCAGGCATGAAAACATCTAATATGATTATCGCCATCAATATTGATTTAGATGCATCAATCATTGCACTTTGTGATTATTATATTGTCATGGATCTGTTCGAGATTGTACCTTTATTCACCAAAGTGCTGTCTGAAACAAATCAGACAGATTAATAGCCGGGGATATTTTTATGGAAAAATATTTAATTGTAAAATCAATATTTATGTCTGCAGCGCTTGGCGGTGCAGGCGCGGGGGCAGAATATTCATGTAGGAAAATATCGGTGAGAGAATAAATAATGTTCGTGCAAAAGAAATTGTTGCAAC
>CAZLBE010000432.1:0-2798 GCA_964557635.1 uncultured Desulfobacterales bacterium | reverse complement strand
GATTATAGCGCTGTACTTTTTTTGAGCTGCTTTAAACATGGAAGTAATTTTTTTATTTTCCGCTTTAAGTTTTTTCTGTTCAATAGCGTTGTTCACGGTATTGACTAACTCTTCATATTTAAAGGGCTTTTTCAGGTAATCATATGCTCCTTTTTTCAGAGCACGTATTGCTGAGTCAACGCTTGCTTTTCCCGTCATCATTATAAATGGAACATCGGGAAAGCGGGAGACTGCATAATCCATGAACACAAATCCATCTTTATCCGGCATCTGCTTGTCCACAAGAAAAAGGTCAAATTGATTGTTCTCTGCAAGTACAACAGATTCATCAACGGAGTTAGCAACCTTTACTTCAAAACCCTGCATTGTCAGAAAAACGCTTATGGATTCGCAGAATCTGATCTCATCATCCGTTATTAAAATTTTTGAAGTAGTCATTTCAATACAGCCCTTACCAAAAAAATATTTACGTACTGGAGCAAAGCCATTTTATATGAAATAAAACGTAACTCGTTACTTTTATTTCATAATTTATTGTGAGGCAATCCGGGCCAAATCCAGATCCGCCTCATGGCGGTTATTAAAAAGTTTGATAATCAAAAGTTATACCTGCTATGAAACAGGCAGCGTTATTTTAAAAACAGTTCCTGTGTTCTGGGTTGTTTCACATTCAATGGTTCCGTTTATGCGTGTTACTATATTCTTCACAATGGACAGGCCAAGCCCGGAATGACCTTCTTTTTTTGTGCTGTTATAAGGTTCGAAAATCCGGGATCTTATTTTATCTGGTATTCCAGGTCCATTATCCCTTATAATGATCTCCAGTTTACCTGGTATTTTCCTTTTTTCATCTATCATGATTTTTTCTGATCCTGGAATACGCCTTGTGATGATTTCAATTTTTCCTCCATTTTCCATTGCTTCAGCAGAATTTTTTATCAGATTTATCAAAATCTGTTTTAATCCGTTTTTACAGGTTTTTACACGGGACAGAGAAGTATCCGGAATAAATACCGCCTCAATTCCCTTGGATAATAGAAGCGTTTTTTTAACAATTGCCAATATGGAAGTAAAAAAATCATTTAGATCAATAAATTCAAATTCTTCTGTAAAAGGTGCTGCAAAATCGGAAAGCTGTGCTAAAAGGGATGAGATACGATCAATTTCTTCATTTATAACAACAAGTTCTTTTTGTGCAGGATGTTTATCCGGAAGTTTCAAACTTAAAATTTTCAGATAACTTGTTATGATGCCAAGGGGATTGTTTATCTCATGTATAATCCCCCGGGTTGTATCAGATGCGGCACTTACCCTTTCATTTTCAACGTATTTTTTTTTGTCGGTATGGAAGCTGATAGTGTTTAGACAAAGGGCGGATAATTTTGCAAGCATCTCAATAATGCCGGAATTATGCACCATATCCAGTGCATTTTTTTCAGCCACACCGATGACAATAACGCCAAGGGGTTTTCCATTTGCAAACATTGGAAAGCAGAACATCTCCTCTGCCTTCATTAATCTCATTATCTGAGTGTCAGAAATTGTTATCTCATTCTGTTTATCGAAGTTGAGCGAACTTATAAAAGATTTTTTGGTTAAAGACCTTATCAACAGGCTTTTTCTGTTGGTAAAAGGTATTGCAATACTGTTTATAATTTTTGTCCTGTTGTCCTCTTTATGGCTGTACCCTGTCAGCAGATGCCTTTTGTCATCGTATAAGAAATAAAAAAGGCCCTGAACAAAGAACAGGATGTTAATGCCGGCATCCACTTCATTGAGAATATCCTTTATGTTTGTTGCGCCTAATAAATTTTCAATGGTGCCAAATATTAAAGAGGTTTGCTCTACTTTTATTTTCAGGAAGTCTTCAGCAAGTTGTTTTGATATTTCCTTCTGTTTTTGAATACTGTCATCTTCGGCATTAAAGTCAGGTATTTCAATACCAAGGTTGTCGGCCTGACTGTTTACATCTTTTTGCGCATTTACAAGAAGCTGCTGCGCTTCATCCTCCTCAATCCCGGACATAAGAAAGAATTTTGCAGAATTTTCATCATATCTAAAATCCGCAAGCCTGTTAGCTGTAAAAACGATTTTTACAAGGGGAAGGGCTGAAATAATTCGTGTTTCATCTTCATTTACGTAAAGCACAGCGTCACATATCAGGGGATTCAAATTCCACTGGGTGCAGAGCCAGGCACCAGCTTCAAATCTTGTTATCCGGAACTGTTTTTTTTCGGCAGTAATGATATCCTGCTCATTTTTATTCTCTGCAAGGATGGATGCATACTTATCTGAAAATACTGATAAAAAAAGAAGAAAACCAATATCATGCATTAAACCTGCGAGAAAAGCCTCATCAGGATCAGCATCTCCGGTCTGTTCTGCAATTTTTTTTGAGATAACAGCAGTTGCAAATGAATGGTACCAGAACTTATTCATATTCCATTCAGGTGTTTCATCGGGCATTTCAAATACATGCATCACCGCCATACTGATTGCAAGATTTCTGATGTTATTTATACCAAGGTAAACAACGGCTGTTTCAATACTTCTGATCTCTTCTTTGATATTGACGTTGGCAGAAGCCATTATATCCATTATACGGGCAGTTAAACCGGGGTCAGCGGAAATGATTTCTATCAATTCTTCTGTTTGAGTATCCTCTCTGTTACAGGCTTCAATAAGGCTCATTATAACCTGAGGCAGTTTTGGCAGTTTGCCGGCGTATTTTATTTCACTCAAGACAGGATTTGAAAGGTACAAGGCAATCCCCATATTTAAAGTTTTTTATATTATAT
>CAZLBE010000431.1:0-2800 GCA_964557635.1 uncultured Desulfobacterales bacterium | reverse complement strand
CCGCTGTCTTTCTGCACAGACTGAAAATATACCGTTGTATCACCTGCAAAAGCATATTTTGCCGCAGAAAATCCACCAAACGTCAGGAACAGAGACACGACTATCATTATGACAGATAATTTTTTTAATTTCATGATATTTTTATCCCCCAAACAATAATTTTTCGGTAATTTCATGGAATCCGATTTTATTTCAAAGAGTTTAGTATGGTATTATATACTTCCCTCTACTGCCCATAGTAATAAATCAACGGTTATTCCCATGAAGAGAATTATTTATTAAGCATAAATTATTATGGGCATCAACTTTGACCTCCTCAGTCTGTTTGTCTGGTTTTACAATGTTTACTCCATAGACAAGAAAACCATTCTCATTTTCCAGCTCCACCTTAGCCACCTTGCCGGGAACCTGTTTCAAAGCAGCATCAATGGCTGAATTCATTGATATTTTTGCCATCTGCGTCAGCCCTGTTTCATTATTAATATGAATACTGCCGGTCTGGCCTGCCTGGTGGGTAATGGCCATTCCAGTGAAAAAAATAACAGCCGCCACAATAGAAAATGTAATAACACCTGAATGTTTCATTTGTTGTATCTCCTTTTATGATTTAAAATGTGTAAGAATATTGGGCATCCTTTATAAAAAGTAGTTTACACTTTTGCACTCCATTTTTATACTTTTAGTGCCTTTCGTGGTTAAAATTTATAAAAAGTGTAAACTAAAATTGAAGGATGCCGGATATTGAGTATCTTACATGATATTTCCAATCCCGTTTTCATACTACACACGCATTATACGGGTCCATGTCAACCGGTGCACCTGCAAAATGAACCGGAATTATCATTTTTACCTTTTCGGAAAAACATTTTTCTACGGTTTCCCTGTTAATCATCAGCGTATCTTTGTCAATATCCGCAAATACAGGTGTTGCTCCTGCCATGGTAATAAGATTGACGGTTGATACCCATGTCATGGATGGTGTGATAACCTTGTCACCTTTCCCAATGCCATAAGCTTTTAGTATAAGATGCATGCCAGCAGTGGCAGAACTTAAAGCGATGGCATTGTCACAGCCCGTATATTCACAGAATTTATTTTCAAATTCAGCATTTTTGGGCCCTGTTGTGATCCAGCCGGATTTTAAAACTTCAGTTACAGCAGCAATATCTTCCTGGCTGATGGAAGGTTTTGAAAAGGGGAGAAAACTGTTTGAGTTAAGTGTGTTTACTTCTTTTTTATGGCAGATTTTCATTCACATTACCTGTAATTTTTTGAAGCAGACCCTGAACTGATCCGAATCGGCTTCATGGTATTTTTTAAAAAGACAGTGCATAAAATTCTTATGCCCATTGGCTCCGCACCCTCGGCTCATCTTTTGTTGCGGGCAGAACCGGGGCCTGAATCCAGATCCGCATCATGGCGGTTATTAAACATCTGCGAAACCGTAATTTTAAATTACACCGGCATTATACTCATCAAAGATTACACGAAAATGAATGATTTTTTCCAATGAATTGTTGCTGGGGTGACTGAGGTTGTGATGATGATAAAAATTAAAAATGCTTTTTTATTTTAAGTTTCCTCTTATAAATGGCAATATATCTGTACATAAACCCGGGAAGGTGAAAAGGACGTTCATTTACCATACGTCTAAGCAGATATATACCTGCAAACGCTATGACAAAATCAGGAAGCCACATTCCAACCACAGGAGGATAGAACCGGTAATTACCAAGAGACCAGCCCACAACGAGAAGCAGGTAGTATAATAAGAAGAAAAAAATACCAAAACCGAGGTTAAGACCTGAAGAACATCTTAAGAAACCGGCCTGAAGTCCGAGAGCAAAAGATAAAATGCCAAAAGATATGCATGCAAAAGGAATAGACAGCCTCTCATTAATCTCCATAGACACAGAATTTAAAAGTTCTTTGTTTTTTGATATTTTTCCTTTAAATTTTAGAAGTTCTCTGAGGCTCATTTCATCGATATCCTTTGATTTCCTCCTTGATCTGAGTTTTGACGGGTGAAAATCAAGATTAATATCATAGGTTGTGAAATGGACAGTATTAACCGATTTTGTTTCTATATCCACCTGGTTGACCATGCCGTTATAAAGTCTTAAAGTATATAACATCTTTTTTGCGTCTGAAAACAAAATACCTGCCGGGGCGATGGAGATACTTATTTTACCGTTGATCCGGCTGTCCTCAATATAAACATTTTTTAATTGTTGTGTTTGTATGTCTTTAGAATTGACATAAATCATAACCCCGTTAAATATATTATTGAATCTTCTCTCCTTTAATGCAATATTTAAACTGGACTGAGCAATTTTAATTCCCTGACCTTCAACGGTACGGTTACCCCAGGGTTGTGCATATAAATTAATCCACAGGGTCAGTAAAGTTGCAAGGGTACAGAAAAATAGAACAGGAGTAAGAAGTCTGTATACAATTATTCCACCTGCCTTTAATGCTGTGATTTCATTATCCCGGGACATACGTATAAAACTTATAAGCACGGAGATCATAACGGACATTGGAATGGTAAACTCCATGAACCGGGGGAGGCTGCATACAATCAAAAATAAGATATCAATAATTTTTGTATTATAATTCACCACCATATTGGTTATCTAAGGAATTCTCGTCATGAGAAATATAAAGGTGAGGAATAAAAGACTGATTGTAAAAGGGGGAATAATTTCTCTGAATATATATCTGTTTAAAATGGTATTTACTTTCATTCTCAGAGAAAATATATTGATTTCTGTCATGTGTCAAGGAGATGTGCATGACA
>CAZLBE010000430.1:0-2815 GCA_964557635.1 uncultured Desulfobacterales bacterium | reverse complement strand
ATATTATTATGAAACCAATGCATGAATACGAAATAAATTATAAAATAAAAAGTCCTGATACAATAAAAAAAGAGGTGCTTGATCCCATTGATTATGTGTATAAATCAAAGAGAAGCATCGATATTTCCATACGACAGCCTGAGTACACCTCGGTATGTCCCATGACAGGTTTGCCTGATCTTGGCTGCATAACCATAAACTACAGGCCCGATGAAAAAATTGTGGAACTTAAATCCCTTAAATTTTATCTGCTTCAGTACAGAGACGTGGGGATTTTTTATGAATATGCTGTAAACAGGATTTTAGATGATCTTGTGGATGTGCTTCAACCTGAAAAAATGGAGGTTATCGGCGAATTTACCGCAAGGGGCGGGATAAGTTCAACTGCGTCTGCATTTTACGAAAAATAACACGCCAATGGTGCTGCCTGCTGCATCTGCAGCAACATCAAAAATATCACCGCATCTTGCCGCCACAAAGGACTGATGGATCTCATCAGATAATCCGTACAGGGTGGAAAATAATATGGCAATGATGATAAGAAGCCTTCTGTTGGATTCCGGATTTTTAAAGCCCCAGTTACCGTTGAACAACGCCCTTGCCGTAAGTATGCCAAGCAGGGCGTAACCTGCCATGTGCAGTATTTTATCGGAAAATTCAAATTGGGGTATACCCGGTGGAGAGGGATAGCTAGACTGAATAAAAATAAGGGTACAGTATACAATTACCGGAAGTGTAAGAATAAAATTTTTTTTCATAATTAAAATAGCGTGTTATTTACCTGCTTGTTTTTTATTTCCAGGAGCCCGTATAAAATTTTAAAGTATTTTTTCTTCAAGGCTTCTCTGCTTTATATGCTCAAGAACCGGCTTTAAGAAATCTTCCATGCTGATGCCCATTCTCACTTTACCATCCAGGGTTCTCACTGAAAGAGTTTCAGAGGTTTTTTCCTTTTCTCCAATGGTGATGATAAGGGGAATATAATTTAACTGGGCTTCCCTGATTTTCTTTTTCAGACTCTCTGTCCTTGTATCAATCTCACACCTTAATCCACTTGCTTCAAGTTCCTGCTTGATCTTTTCACCATAGGGTGCAAGCTCGTCATTTATGGGAAGAACAACTGCCTGAACAGGGGCAAGCCATAAGGGAAATTTTCCTGCAAAATGCTCCACAAGAACTCCAAAAAATCTTTCAATTGAGCCGTAGATAACCCTGTGTATCATCACGGGTCTGTGTTTTTCATTGTCCTTGCCAGTGTAGGTCAGATCAAAACGCTTTGGCAGAGCCATATCAAGCTGAATTGTCCCGCACTGCCAGGTACGTCCTATGGCATCTTTTATATGAATATCGATTTTAGGACCGTAAAAAGCACCGTCTCCTTCATTTATGAGATATTTTTGTCCATATTTTTTCAAAGCATTTTCAAGTCCGTTTGTTGCCTCTTTCCACTGGGCATCGGTTCCTATGGATTTTTTGGGACGGGTTGAAAGCTCAAGATGAAATCCAAGCCCGAATTTACTGTAAATTTTATTTGCAAGCTTTAAAACACCAAGGATTTCCTCTTCAATTTGATCCGGGGTCATGAAGATATGGGCATCATCCTGGTGAAATGCCCTTACCCTGAAAAGTCCTGAAAGAGCTCCTGAAAGCTCGTGTCTGTGTACAAGACCTATTTCACCGACACGCAGGGGAAGTTCCCGGTAGGAATGGGATTTTGTTTTGTACAGCAGCATTCCACCCGGGCAGTTCATGGGTTTTATTGCATATTCTTCTTTATCGACAACCGATGTGTACATGTTTTCCCTGTAATTTTCCCAGTGGCCACTCTGTTCCCAGAGTTTCCTGTTAAGCATGACAGGGGTTTTTGTCTCAACATATCCTGCAGCTCTGTGTACTTCTCTCCAATAGGCAAGAAGAGCATTCCACATATCCATGCCCCTTGCATGGAAGAAAGGCATTCCTGCAGCTTCTTTGTGAAAACTGAAAAGGTCAAGCCTGGTACCAAGTTTTCTATGGTCCCTTTTTTTTGCCTCCTCCATTATATGAAGGTATTTTTTCAGCTCTTTTTTATCAAAAAAAGCTGTGCCGTATAATCTCTGGAGTTGCGCTTTTGTCTGGTCTGCTCGCCAGTAGGCTCCTGAAACCTTCATTAACTTAACACCTTTTATCATACCGGTGTGTGGAATATGGGGGCCACGGCAGAGGTCTGTAAATTCGCCCTGCCTGTAAAGGGAAATCTGCTGATCCCCAAGCCCTTCTATCAATTCTATCTTATAGGGGTTGTCCTTAAACAATTCAAGGGCTTCCTCCTTTGTGACATTAATGCGTGTAAAAGGCTTTTTTGCCTTGATGATTTTTTCCATTTCAGATTCAATCTTTGGAAAATCATCTTCTGAAATTGATTCCATGTCTATATCATAGTAAAACCCGTCTTCCACAGCAGGCCCTATGGTAAGCTTTGCATCTTTGTAAAGAGTCTGTACAGCCTCTGCCATGACATGGGCTGCGCTGTGGCGCAGGATTTCAATAGCCGCATCATCTTTTACAGTGATAAATTTCAATTTGCTGTCCTGTTTGATCTCACGGCTTAAATCACAGAGATCATCATTTATTTCAGCAGCCACGCAGTTTCTTGCAAAACCTTCTGAAATACTCCTTGCCACATCCATTGCATTGGGATATTCTTCAAAAGACTTTATACTGTTATCGGGAAATGTTATATTGATCATTATTTAATGTCCGTTAAAAAAATTATATTTTTTTTATATGAAATAAAATGTAAACTATTACTTTTATTGGCTTCGCGCCTTCGGCC
>CAZLBE010000429.1:0-2819 GCA_964557635.1 uncultured Desulfobacterales bacterium | reverse complement strand
GAATTTGCTAAGGATGTATTACACGTACAGCCTCGGGGAAAAAGCCGATAAAAAATTAAGAAAAGGATACCTGGGGCTTTAGATGCTGGAAATTGCTTCGGGGATGTTCCCGGTTATGTTTTTACCGTGCCGGATAGTTTATCTATATAATTAGAAATAGCCCTTACCCTTGTTTTATGTGCCACTATAAAAAGTTTGTCATCGGGATAGACCTTGTCTTTCCCCCTTGGCATTATTATTTTTTGAATTTTTTTCTGGTAAATCCCGGCAAAAACGCAATTATCTGAAAAAATATCTTTTTTTGCAAGATCCATGATTGTTATCCCATTGTCCGGAGCAGCTTCTGGAAATTTTATCATGATAAGCTGGGTGTCTCTGTCTTCGAGGTTTGAAATTATTCTGATATTGGGATTTTCCAGCTCCATGAGAATTTTATTTCTGAAAAGCTCAATCATATTGCACACAGATGATATTCCTGCTGCTTTATAAACCTGTGCATATGAAGGATCACGCATTTTAACCATCATTCTTTTTACATTAAAACTCTTTGCAAGAATGGAAAAAGTCAGATTGGCCGTGTCCGAGTACATTGCACCTATGGCAATATCAGCTTTTTCAATACCTGCCGCCTTAAGTGTATGGATATCAGTTGAGTCTCCATTAACTGTAACAACACCTGAATCTGCATATATTGCTTCACAGCGTTCATTATCCAGATCTATTACAACCACATCATGTTTACGTTCTGCAAGTGCGGAAGCAAGTGTAGAACCCGCTATCCCGCCTCCCGCAATGATAATATACATAATCAAAAGCTCCTGAAATTAAAATTTACTGTTTCCACGACATCGGAAAAATAAGTACAATTAAAGGCAGTATCTCAAGCCTGCCTGCAATCATGCCAAAGGTGTAAGTCCACTTGATCACAGGATGAAGAGATGCCATTTTATGCACGGAAAAATAAAACGGCCCCATGTTTCCCATTGCTGAAAGCATGCCTGAAAGGGACTGCCACGCATTTAAGTCTGAAAAAAACGCTGTTATACCTGCTCCTGCAAAAATAAGTATGGTCCAGGCACACAAAAGTGAGCAGATAAGCCTGATCTGCTGGTCAGATATTACCTTCCTCTGTACAACAACGGGAAGAACGGCCCTGGCAGGCAGAACAAGTCTCATCAATTCGGTCTTTAATGTTTTGACCATAATACCAAGACGTAAAAGTTTTATCCCGCCGGCTGTGGAACCTACACAGCCTCCAACAAACATCAGAAACATGAAAACCTGTTTTGCAAGGGCAGGGAAAAAAGCAGCGTTGATGTCTTTTGTTGCAAACCCTGTACTTGTTATCATTGATGCCACCTGGAAAAAACTTATTCTGAAAACATCGTGCACCTGTTGTAAACTCTTTGAAAAATGAGCAGAAAAATCTGCCATACTGATTGGAAAATGAGCAAAATGATCCAGCATGATAAAAAAGGTTGACCCTGCAAGAACCCCCCAGAACCATTTCATTTCAAAATCACGGAAAGGTGCCATATAATGCCCGTTAAGCACCTGAAAATGTATTAAAAAATTGATCCCTCCCATGAGCATGAAAAATATTATCGTATATTCAATTAAAACGCCATGTTTAAATCCTGAAAAAAAGCCAACACTTGCATCATGGGTGGAGAACCCACCCGTTGAAATTGCAGTGAAGCTGTGGGTTAAAGCATCAAAAAATGTCATGCCCTCTGCCCACAGCAGGATTATGCTGACCACCGTAAAAAAAATATAAATTGACCACAGGACTTTTAAGGTGTTGTATATGCCGGGTACCGGCCTTGGCGCCGCTATTTTATGGCCTTCAGATCCAAAAAGAGTTGAAGATGCCCCCCCTCCCCTGAATGAAACGGCAAGGAAAAAGGTTAAAATGCCAAGACCTCCGATCCACTGGATAAGCGCCCGCCAGAAAAGGATGGCCTTTGGCATTGAATCAAGTCCTTCAAAAACCGTTATGCCGGTTGTCGTAAGCCCGCTTGCAGTTTCAAACACTGCATCCACAAAAGATTTGTCAAGTCCCATAATAAAAGGAAGGCTCCCCACTATTGAAATAACAAGCCATGCAAGGGCAGTAATCACCATCCCTTCTTTTACACTTGGAGCCCGCTTTGGTATTCCCCTCTGGAGCAGTATGCCTGTTAAAATCGAAATTAGAGACGGCAGAATAAAAGTTGTTATTTCATAATGATCCTTTGCAAGTTCATGAAAACAAAAAGCAGGTATGAACGGTAAAAGTAAGAGTATTCCAAAAACCGTTAACAAAGCACCAAGGTAATTAAGAATAAAAATTTGAGATTTTAATTTGGAAAACAATATATTCCGCCTGTTTTTTTATAACCGCCATGAGGCGGAGCTGGATTTGCCCAGCCGCCTCTCAACAAATATAGAAATAGAATGCTGTTAATTTGCATTCTATTTCATATAAAACGGCCATGAAGCCGATCTGATTTTGCCAAGATCCGCCTCATGGCGGTTATACCCGACTTATTTAACATTGTTCCAGGTTTCAGCTTGAAAAAATAGTAAACAAAAACTCCAAATTTATCTGAGTCAACAAGTTTTTGAGAAATTTTAGTTTGATTTTGATCTCCTATTAAAGTAGTATCCATATTGACGAGACTCCTATTTTTGATTTGTTTGTTGTTGTATATCAATTACATATCGTAAGTAGTGAGCCTTGTCGATATTATATGTTAATTCAATATCTTAACATTAATTCGGCCATTTTATACAACCCAGAAAGTTGAGTTAATACAGTTAAAGGGGCGGATCTATTT
>CAZLBE010000428.1:0-2821 GCA_964557635.1 uncultured Desulfobacterales bacterium | reverse complement strand
TTATGCAAACAAAATTAAGATTTTTGATTATCCTAAATTTGCAGCCCCTTTCAGAATTATTTTTATTTTATTGATGAGGACTTGGGCCTTTGCTATGTTCGGGTTCCCACTTGGTGCCCTTTCCGATTACAAATTTATTTTAATGGCCACAATGTTCTTCATGCAGCCTTTTTTTTTAAGCACTACCGAAAGGTAGAACATCGTGATGGTACAACCTCAATGAAATTAACAAATATGAAGAAGGGTTTATACAGCTTGGGACCTTTAAAAGATATAATGCTCAATGCAAACAAGCGTTTTTTGAAATTTATTTCAGATATAATAGATCCGAGTGTTGGAATAAAAAAACTTGAAAAAGTTTCAAAAACTGTCGTTCAGAACAATCGCTCCTTCAAAGGTTTCAACTTTTTCAATAAAGATGATATGAATATTCTTCAAACTATAATTTCAGGATCATTTACAATCAGTGGTTTCCAAAATAAGAATCTTCGTCATAATTTTAAAATTTATTCAAGTAGTCAAGTATCAAGAATCTTAAAAAGATTACATACACACGGTTTAATTAAAAAAGTTGCCAACACATATAAATACTATTTAACCCGATTCGGCAGTCAGGTAATTACCATGGGAATGAAATTAAAAGAAATGACCATAATCCCTGAATTGACAGAATGTTATGAACAAGCTGTTTGATTCTTGTGCCATAAAAATACGAAAATAAGAATTAAGAAACTAAGAAAGATATCCCTACTTCACCCGGTGCAAGATCCCATACATCGCCTGCCCGTAACGTAATCATCCGGTTACTTTTCATCAGCCTGCAACGGGCCGTTCGTTCCTTGACCGAGAGAACAACCAGTTCAACCGGCTGACTCAAGTCAATATCATCGGCACTTGCCTTGTGATGCTTCTCAGACAGGGAAGACACCTGTCCCTCACCCGGAAAAGGAGTAAGACCGAGCCACTTGCGAAAAGCGGCGATATACTGATCCCCTTTTATGATTTTGGGAAATTCGATATCCGCCAGTGCAATTGTATATTCTAAGCCATCTCCACGGCAGCATCTTGCCGTCAAGCCCTGCCGCACATTCCCGCTGTACTCAATTTGAGTGACTGAAACCGGTTCACCAATAATAAAGCCATCAGCAGGCAGTTGGACATTATCCGTCAGCAGCTTTTGAAAATTCTGAAGCATGTCATTGTCATTGGATGCTTTTTTAGCGATTCGTTCTATTATTTTGTCCAGAGTATCCATATTATTATTTTTTCTTCCAAGTCCCTGATTTGATCATGCGTTGAATAAATGCCCTGCGCCGCATATGGTTTGCCATAATTTTTCAAGTCCTGCTAAAAGCGTTTTTTTGTTTGGAAAAAATTTTTTAAGCTATAAATTCTGTCACCCCCTGTTAATAAGTTTAAGAATTTATTTTTTGGGTTTTATGGGTCTTATTGGTAAACTCATATTATATTTTTTAACGACTCCGCATAAAGTTCAATCGGATGTTTTACCTTTATTTTAAGATTATTTTTTGCAAGCATGTCAGAGATTTGCATCATGCATGCCGGGCATCCGGTGGCGACAATGGCACAATGTGTATCTGCAATATCTTTCTGTTTTAAATAGCCTATTTTCGAAGACAGATCATAATGGAAAAGATTAAAGCTTCCACCCATGCCGCAGCACCTGTCTGGCGCTGCCATTTCCCTTAAGTTATACCCCGATGCTTTGATTAATGCCCTTGGCTCATCTGCAACACCGAGGGATTTTTTAAGATGACAGGGATCATGGTACGTTACCACTTCTTTCTGTTTTTTCTGTTCCGTCATGTTATCGTTGTCGCTGGCATTTATTAAGACATTGTCAGACCATTTGTCTGCACTACCTTCTGCCTTTTCTGAACGCCTTTTTTTCGAAAGCGTACAATTATTGATCAGAAACTGGTTAATATCAAGTGTTTTTTCGGAAATATCTTCAAGATATTTTTTAAACCCGCTGTTTTTACCGCTGTATATTGCAGGCCAGAGTTTTTTTATGGTTGAAGTGCAGGTTGCACAGGCAGTCACAAGATAATCAAAATTTTCTTTTTCAAAAAGTTTGATATGATGCTCCACAAGTGTTTCAAATGCATGCAGATCTCCCGATGCCATGGCAGGTATGCCGCAGCAGCCCTGATTTTTCGGCAGATAAACCCCAACCCCGTGAAAATTTAAAACATCAAGGCAGGCACGGCCGATTTGAGGAAAAATTTTATCGATAAGACACCCTGTAAAAAAAGCAACTTTAATGCCAGATTTGCCGCGGGCAGTGTTTATATCCGGAGCGTTTTTTCCCTTAAAAATTGTTGAATGCAGTGAATGTTCTGCCATGGGAAGAAAATGCCGCTGTGAAATCAAGGGAGAAATAAATTTTAAACGCTCTGTTTTCTGGGCATTTTTATCATTCTTTGTAAATATTTTTTGGGATCTGCCTGCAAGGCCGGCAATGCGGTCAAATGTTTCAGGCTTTGCAAGCATTTTTCTGAAGATAATTTTCTTTACCGGTGAAAGGCCTGAATACTCTGCAAGGATAGCCCTTGCCCTTATGAAAATTTCAAGAACATTGACACCGCTTGGACAGTTCGCAGCACATGAACCGCATAAAAGACACCTGTCAAGACGTTCTTTCACACCATCGGCATTGGAAAAACTATTTTTCATCAGTCCGTCAATAAGGGCAAGTTTTCCCCTTGCCACATCGGCTTCTTTTCTTGTCTGCTCAAAAACCGGGCAGACAGCCTGACACATTCCGCACCTTATACATATTACAAGCTGATCTTCAAGA
>CAZLBE010000427.1:0-2823 GCA_964557635.1 uncultured Desulfobacterales bacterium | reverse complement strand
TCTGGGAATGTGAGTTCAACAGCCGATCTATGGAGGAAAAATGGAGTATAAAAAAACATTAAATCTGCCTTTAACAAAATTTGCAATGAAGGCAAATCTCGCAAACCGTGAACCTGAGCAGCTCAAAAAATGGGAAGATGAAAACCTTTATCAAACCATCAGAGACGCTTCCAAAGGACGTAAAACATTTATCCTTCACGATGGACCGCCCTATGCCAATGGACATCTCCATATCGGCCATGCAATCAACAAAATTTTAAAGGATATCATTGTCCGCTCAAAACAGATGGCAGGATTTGACAGCATCTATGTACCTGGATGGGACTGCCACGGCCTTCCCATTGAACATAATGTTGATAAAAAATTCGGATCAAAGAAAAAAGATATGACACCGGTTGAGATCAGACAGGCATGCCGTGATTATGCAGCAGGATTTGTGGATATCCAGAGAGAAGAGTTCAAGAGATTCGGGGTTTCAGGTGAATGGGACAATCCATACCTCACCATGAACAACTCCTATGAGGCAAGGATAGCAAAAGAATGCGGCGAATTTGCTTTAAGCGGTGATATGTTTTTAGGGAAAAAGCCCATTCACTGGTGCTGCAGCTGCCATACAGCCCTTGCCGAAGCTGAGATTGAATACGCAGATGATGCTTCTCCTTCCATTTATGTTAAATTTCCTCTAAAAGATGATATTTCATCTTTTATTCCTGCCCTTGCAGGAAAAAAAGTGTCGTTTGTCATATGGACAACAACGCCATGGACAATACCTGCCAACCTTGCCATCTGCCTTCATCCTGATTTTATTTATTCTGCAGTTGAAACCAGGGAACACGGGGTTTTAATACTGGCAAAGGAACTTGTTGAAAAGGTGATGGCAGACTTTGGTATTGAGAACTACTCAACTCTTGGCGATCTTGATTCAAAAAATCTCGAAAACATGAAATGCTCACACCCCATGTACGACCGAGACTCCCTTGTTATCCTTGGAGAGCATGTAACCCTTGATGCAGGAACAGGATGTGTGCACACAGCCCCGGGACACGGTGATGACGATTACCATGCAGCCCTTAAATACGGACTGGAGCCGTACTCACCCGTTAATGACAAGGGATGTTTTACAAATGAGGTTGAAGATTTTGCAGGACAGTTTGTATTCAAGGCAAACAAAGGCATCATTGAAAAACTTGATAAACTTGGTGCACTTATCAAACAGGAAGATATTGTACATTCATATCCACATTGCTGGCGGTGTAAAAAACCCGTGATTTTCAGGGCCACTTCCCAGTGGTTCATATCCATGGATAAATATAACCTTAGAGAAAAAGCCCTTAAAGCCATTGATACTGTTAAATGGATACCTGAATGGGGAAAGGCGAGAATTTACTCAATGATTGAGCACAGGCCCGATTGGTGCCTTTCAAGGCAGCGCTCCTGGGGTGTTCCAATTCCTGTCTTTCACTGTGAAGAATGTGGAGAAGTTTACGTAACAAGGCAGTCCGTTGATAAAATTTATGACCTTTTTAATGAGTACAGTTCAGATATCTGGTTTGAAAAAACCGCAGAGGAGTTGATGCCCGATGGTGCAGTCTGTAAAAAATGCGGAAGCCACAACTTCAGCAAAGACAAAAATATCCTTGATGTGTGGTTTGATTCAGGGGTGAGCCATGCAGCAGTGCTTGAGGACAGAGATTATCTGTCAAGACCTGCCGATCTTTACCTTGAGGGAAGTGACCAGCACAGGGGCTGGTTTCACAGTTCTCTTCTAACAAGTGTCGGAAGAACGGGTAAAGCCCCTTATCGTTCCGTTCTAACCCATGGTTTCACCGTGGATTCACAGGGCAAAAAAATGTCAAAATCCGTTGGCAATGTCATTGCACCTGAAAAAATTATCAAACAGCACGGTGCCGACATTTTAAGACTGTGGGTTGCATCTGCAGATTACAAAAATGACGTGAGAATATCGGATAATATAATAAAACAATTATCAGATGCCTATCGCCGTATCAGGAACACCTGCAGGTTTATGCTTGGCAATCTCTATGATTTTAATCCTTTAAAAGACATGAGACCAGTAGAAAATATGCAGGAATTAGACAGGTTTATTCTTCACAGGCTAAATAAAATCATTGAAAAATCCAACACAGCATATGAAAAGTACGAATTTCATACAATTTACCATGCCCTGCACAACTTCTGTGTTGTGGATCTCTCATCCTTTTACCTTGATATAATCAAAGACAGACTGTACACTTCACCGCCAAATAGCAGCGCAAGAAGAGACGCACAAAGTGTTATATATTTACTCCTTGATTCCATTGTAAGAATAATGGCGCCAATCCTGCCATTTACATCCGAGGAAATCTGGAAATTCATGCCTGAATTTGAAGGAAAAAGAGAAAGTGTTCACCTTGAATCTCTGCCAGAAGCAGACAGATCATGGGAGAACAATGACCTTGCCACAAAATGGAAAAAAATTCTTGATGTCAGGGCAGAGGTTACCAAAGCCCTTGAAGAGGCAAGGGTAAAAAAATTGATAGGGCATCCCCTTGATGCTGAAATATTAATATATACTTCAGATGAAAATTACAGACATGCCATGGACGGATTTGGGGAGGATTTAAGGGATATTTTCATTGTTTCCGCAGCTTTGATCACCGATGAAAAACATGAAAATGCCTATTTGAGTACTGAAATTAAAGGACTTGAAATTTTTGTAAACAGGGCCCGTGGTGAAAAATGTGAACGGTGCTGGAAATACGATAAAAGTACAGGTGAAAATGAACAACACCCCGGTATATGCTCAAGATGCATGAAAGCACT
>CAZLBE010000426.1:0-2830 GCA_964557635.1 uncultured Desulfobacterales bacterium | reverse complement strand
TTACCCCGCTGATATACCCCGCCAAATCAAGAATTAGTACCCAAATATCCCTACCAGCACCTCTCTTAATTAAAATTTTATGGTTGTGATATTACTATGGTTATGATAGAAAATAATTAATTTAAAAAATCATAATATGAAAATTAGGATTTGTCTCCAATTGGAGACAAATGAGGAATATTTTAAAAGGCAAATTCATTCCATAACCATCTTAAAATAGGCTATAAATTGTTATGACAACTTATGGCCTTTTGTTGTTTCCGCAATTACTTACTTCTCAAATTCATGAATAGATAATAAAAAAACTGCAGGTATAATGTATCTGTCTTTAATCCTACAACTGCACTAAACTGTTGTAAAAAAAAGGACAATTATGAAAACGTTATAGTATTTTGTCAATTTGTTATTGAAGGGTAATTCTTGCAACTTACTTATTTTACATATAATATTGTATATTTTACAAAATAATAAAGCTGAGAAAAGCGTTATAATATTTGTATCTTATCAACCAGTCCTTCTTCCAGGGGCTTGGTGTTATGGATGTTTTCCAGGGTCATGTATTCCACATATCCCTTGCAGGCGATGCAGACATCATGGAATGCGGTAAACTCATTACCTGTGGACATGTCAATGAGTTCATCAAAGCTGTTGAGCATGACACCGAGTTCCGGGATATCCCCGGGGCAGAATCCGGCGATCAAATTGGAGAGATTTTCAAGGACCGGCTTAATCCCTGAGATATCAGGGCCATCCAATTCATGGCCATCTTGTTCAGGGTCATACGGTGCCTGTGTAAGTTCAGGTTCAGGTGCCGGATCGGATGGTTCAGGTTCGACCGTATCCGGAACCGGCTCAGATTTTTTTAAAACAGAGATGGCAGATGACAGGCCGGATATTATGCGGCCCAGGTCATCCATCTTCTCATCCGCATCCACGGGGGTGTCCTTTAACAAAGTATCTATGATCTTTCTTGCCCTATCAAATGGAATGACCTGGTCCGACCTGATTTCTTTTGTATCGTGGGACAGCATTTTTTTCTTTCCGGAGCCTACTGTTTTTAAATGGTGTGAAACCGGTTTTATTGTCCGTTTTCTGCCGGCACTGGCCGTTTTATTTCTCTTACCTGAGACAAGGTGGCTAAGATCGCCGACATAATCTTTTAACTGCTCTGCCTGGGCATTCATTTCTTCAGATGCTGAAGCAGACTCTTCTGCATTGGCTGCATTCTGCTGGACCACTTTATCCATTTCGGTAATGGCAAGATTAACCTGCTCAATTCCATTGGCTTGTTCATTGGAGGCCTCGGAAATTTCTGCAACCAGCTGCCCCACCTTGCCTGCACTTTCAGACACTTTAACAAAAGCTTCGTTTGTGGCCGCTACGATTTCAGATCCATCGGTTACTTTATTGACCGTATCTTCAATTAATACCGCTGTATTTTTAGCGGCATCCGCAGATCGCATGGCAAGGTTTCTGACTTCTTCAGCTACCACGGCAAACCCGGCACCGGCCTCTCACCGGCCCTGGCCGCTTCAACCGCTGCATTCAACGCAAGAAGATTGGTCTGAAAAGCTATCTCATCAATGGTTTTTATAATTTTGGAGGTTTCATCACTGGCCTTTGCAATATCTTCCATTGACCGGGTAAGATGCTCCATGGATTCATTGGCCGATTTAACAACTTGATTTGCATCTTTCATCAGGGTATCAGCCTGGCCGGCATTTTCCGCATTCTTTTTGGTCATGGATGACATCTCTTCCATGGAGGAGGAGGTCTCTTCTATGGATGCTGCCTGTTCAGAGGCACCTTTTTCAAGAGCGGATTCAACTGCCTTGAGTCCTTTTAGACCGTTCTCATAAAAGGTTTTGTTTTCTGTTAAGCCATATTCCTTCATCGCATACATGGTACGGTTTGACGCGTTCCTGAGTTCAACGGCCATATCAACTTCCGGGACGTACTCTTGGGCCAGCATTGTGCTCTGTGTTGCTACTTTGTTCATGTTAAAGATTGCCATTATGCCCAATGCACAGGCAATAATTATCAAAATGACAAATCCAAGTGAAATTTTCATACCCAAACTCATGTTTTTCATGTTCCCACTCCTTTTTATTTATTTTTGTTGATCATATTATTTAGAACGTCACAAAGATCATCGTAGGTGTCGTTCCTATATGTAAGAAACCTTGGGGAAAATCGCGATGCGATGGAAAGGGTTGCTCTTGATTCATCCGGCAGGATTAATATTATCCGTTTACCCTCCATTAAATCAATCAAATCCGTTAATTCATCTAATCGGTTCCTGGATTCGGCAAACAGTATAAGTATTTCGTTTTCAGAGGGACTGAAACTTTTTTTCAGCTTCGTCTTTAACGATATAAAGGTATGGACCGTCGTAAGTTCTGTTCCATAAAAGTTTTGATCAATGATCTTCTTAAGCGCCGATCCTTTTTTTAGAGACTCCTCGTGGATAAAAAGTATGAGGTTCATCAGTCCTCCTGTAAAATCTGATTTAAAAAATTGAATTTTGAATAACTAATTAAGATATACGGCAATTTGCGTGCCAAACTACTCAAAAATTGAATTGTATATATTTCAGTATGTTATATAAAATTTTGATTTTATGTTTTGTAATAAAAATATGACAAAATGAAAAACTAATATTCCGAATTATGTTGTTTTAATGCGCGAATATCGCTTAAAACCTGGACATAAGAGGACTTGTCATGAAAATATGACAGTTATTATAAATATGACAGTTTTAAAATTGATGGATGTTATATTTTTTTAAAAGGACATAAAGATGGCCTCGTGAAAGACCGGACAGACGGCA
>CAZLBE010000425.1:0-2832 GCA_964557635.1 uncultured Desulfobacterales bacterium | reverse complement strand
CCTCCCTTATATCCTCAAACCGGTAGAACTCTTGCTGTCCTGAAGTATCAGAAGAAAAAAAACCACTGACATTTTCATTGTCAGCTTTTGTGATTGTCATTTCTCTATTTTGGGTTTGTGTGATTTTTTCAGATGAGCCTTTTGGGTTTAATTCATAGCATAAGGAATTCAATGGTCCTGTTTGCTGATTTTCCTTTTCCTTTGTATCTTTATCTTTTTTTAGAATCGTTGTAAGGCTTTTTATCTTTGAGGATAGGGGCTTGATATCAATTGTTTTTAGTATTTTATCATTTCTGTTCCGGATAAAATGAAAAAATTTTCCCAGCGCTGCAACCTCTTTTTTTAAAATTTTTAAAATAAAAAAGAGTAAAATGAATATATATTTTTTGATTGTTAAAGCAAAGTTAAACAGGGATATACCCGTTGCAAGTACAAAGCCCATGGAGAAGATAAAAAGCAGAACGATGATGCCGCCAGAAGTGTTAGCGTACTTAAAAAGCACATGTGCAAAAAAGATCCCGATAATACCGCCGGATGAAAAAGCTCTTTGCCATAAGACATACTGAGTATGAAAAAGAGATAAAAAACTGCCCGTTGAAACGATGAGCAGCATTCCGCCGCAAAGTGTTAACAGTATTATTTTTTTAGAACGTCCCTGTAAATAATTTATTGAGCAGACAAGCAGAATAACAGGCAGCCAGAAGGCACCAAGCCCGAAAATAGATATAAGGGCACCTGCAAAAAAAGCGCCTGATAATCCGAAAAAATTATGGATTTCCCTAACTCTTGAAAGCACGTGATTATTTATGGACGGATCAGCAGGGCTATAGGAAAAAAGGCTGACAAAGGTCAGAATAACAAGAAAAAAAAATAGGATTCCTATTATTTCTTTTTTCATACTTCAATGATTACAGGCAGTATTACAGGCCGCCTTCCTATTGTAAAAAAGAAATACTGCTTTAATGCTTTCTGTAGCCTTGATCTTATAAGATTAATTCTGGAATCAACACCAGGCTCTATTTCTTCCACTATTTCAAGTATAACGCACTGGGCATCATCCACAAGATATCCTGTTTCAGCACCAAAGATAAACCCCCTTGAAATCAGTTCAGGTCCGTAAAGCACTATACCTGTTTCCTCATCAATGACCATTGTCACCACAACAAGGCCGTCTTCGGAAAGATCCCTTCTCTGGCGAAGCACACTTGCCCCTACATCGCCTATCCCTTTTCCGTCAATTAAAACCCTTCCCGTTGGAATTTTGCCCTCCACTCTGCAGCCGCTTTCATCAAAACAGATAATACTGCCATTTTCAGCCACAATTGCCTTTTTTCTTTCAAAGCCAAGTTTTTCAGCAAGCCGCGCATGCATTACAAGATGACGATATTCACCATGAACGGGAATGAAATATTCAGGTTTGGTCAGGTTGATCATTAGTTTCTGCTCCTCCTGACAGGCATGGCCTGAAACATGGACCCTGGCAAGTTTATCATAAACAACATCTGCACCCCGCCTGTAAAGGTTGTTTATGGTAGAGAAAATAGCTTTTTCGTTTCCGGGAATAACCTTTGAGGACAGAATAACACTGTCTCCCTTTTTGATATTCACCTGTTTATGCAAGCCCGTTGACATTCTGGTAAGGGCCGACATGGCCTCTCCCTGGCTTCCAGTTGTAATAATTAAGATTTTATTATCGGGAAAGGAATTTACTTTTTTTACATCAAGAACCATTTCATCGGGACATGCAAAATAACCAAGTTCCTTTGCCACGGCAACGGTTTGTAGGATACTTCTGCCGTTAAAAACAATTCTACGCCTGTTTTTTAATGCAATATCAACAATTTGACGAATACGGAAAATGTTTGAAGCAAAAAGTGCAACAATAACTCTGCCTTCACTTTTTGCAACTATTTCCCCAAGAGAATCAGCAACCTTTTGATCGGAAACAGTGTATCCCTCATTTTCAACATTGGTTGAATCGGATAAAAGAGCAAGCACCCCTTCTTCACCAAGTCTTGCAAATCTTGATACATCTGTTGTATTTGCAGGATCGGCACAATTATTTATCCTGAAATCTCCCGTATGGACAATAATACCTAAGGGCGTTGTAATGGCAAGCCCCATACAATCCAAGGTGCTGTGGCTTACACGTATAAATTCTATTTTAAATGGATCAATGGATATTGTTTCTCCTGATTTTACAATATGAAGCTCTGCTGACCCTAAAAGCCTTGCTTCCCTTAATTTGTTTGTAACAATACCAAGAGTAAAAGCCGATCCATACACAGGAACTGATATTTCTCTTAAAAGATATGAAAGAGCACCAATGTGATCCTCATGGGCATGGGTAAGGACGATTCCCTTAACTTTTAATTTGTTTTCCTTTATGTATCCCATTTCAGGAATTACAATGTCAATTCCCAACATATGATCTTCAGGGAACATAAGACCTGCATCAATAATAAAGATTGTTTCATCATATTCAACGACCATCATGTTCAGGCCGATTTCACCACACCCCCCGAGGGGTATAATTTTAAGCATAAAAAATTAGTATCTCCACAATTTCAATAAATTTTTTAAATATCAGATTCATTGAATTTAAATATGAACCTTTTACATGGTATAGTTTTTCAGATAATTAATTTCACAAGGCCAGAAGGAGGAAGTAGTATTAGTCATACGTCGACGACTGATAACGCAGTGAAATTATTTTATATGAAAAATTATAGTCAAAGCCCATGCAGCTATAATTATTAAAAGTTTATATATCTAAAAGTAAATATTCGGCCAGCACCTCATCTTCGCCCATTTTGGCCTGCTCACATAGCA
>CAZLBE010000424.1:0-2843 GCA_964557635.1 uncultured Desulfobacterales bacterium | reverse complement strand
GTCAATATTATATATTATTTCAATATCTTAACATTAATTAGGTCATTTTATACAACCCAGAAAGTTGAGTCATGAATTAAAGGTTCAGACTAATGTCAGCTATTACAATACACAGCAGCTATAACTTTTATTATATTTTCGTTAAGATTAGCCGTCATTGTCTGTCCGAAAAATTTTCCGTTTTTTCCGAATATAATGTGGGGCCCGAGAGGTCTTGTTTTGCCTGCAGCCTTTTCAGTTACTGATTTAACCTTGTGCCACCATATTTTTGCCTGTTCAGTCTGGTCCTGGTTGAATTCGGATACAAATCCTGCATCCTCTGCAAATTTATTCATTTCTTTTTTGGAAATCAGAAATGATAATGACGGAGAGTCCGCCCATGGAACGGGAAGATGAATTTTATCGTCTTGATTTTTCCCCTTTATAACTTCATGGAGAACCAGAATTCCTCCGGGTTTCAAAAGTCTTTTAAATTCAGAAAATGCAGATGCTTTTTCCTTTATGTTCATCAAAGTATGCTGGCACCATATGCAGTCAAAACTATTGTCCGCAAAGGATGTTGCAAGAATACTCATGGGAAAAAAAATAATATTTTTTTCCATGCCTGTACTTTTTGTAAGAAATTTTGCTGCATCAATGAATTTTTCAACAAGATCAATTCCGGTTACACTGCAATTGAACTGTTTTGAAAGAAGCCTTGAAGTTCCTCCTATACCGCATCCTGCATCAAGGATTTTCATTTCCCGTTTTAGGCCTGCTTTTTCTGCAAGCTTAAGGCTTGCAATGTGACCTCCGGTATGAAGCTGATCAATTACAGCAAGATCTTTAAGCTCAAGTTTATCCGGATTTTTTCCTGCTTTTTCCAGCCCTTTTTTAATTTTTTTTAGAAGGTCATCTGATCCATAATGTGTTTCCATTTGATTTTTCACTGTTCATCCTTAAAAAAGTTTTGTTATGTTAATATTAACGTTATTATTCAGCCACAGATTTCCGCTGATTATAGCGGATTTTTTCTTGTATATTGTCATATATGAATCTTTTAAATTCCGATTTTCTTTCAAAAGGCAATACCTGCGTTTATCTGTGTAAATCCGCGGCTGAATAATTACATACTAATGACCGTTATGCAATCTGCTGAAAATTATCACCCTGTTATTTCTTGAACATAACTCTTTTACCCTGGTTAAAAAATTAGGAACAAGGGAAATGGGAACCATTGTGCGCGCTAAACTTATTTTTCTGTAATAGTTTATCCTTGTCTTTTTAAATTCTGTTTTTATTTCCCATGACAATGGGCCTGCCTTGCCCATTGTATCAACCGGCAGAAATACTGGTTTCAAATTTGAAGGAAAATTCATTGAAAATGACAGTGTTTCGGTTTTTTCGAGAGGTAATGCAATTGGAGAATGTCTGTCAGGCAGGAAACGGTTCAAAGGTGAAAGAATATCCGGCAAGGGCAGGGGAAAAAATAATCTGTCTGAGGAATGTGCAAAAGGCGTATCAAGGGAAAAATCAAATTTAAGCCTGGTTTTCGGCACAGACTCTGACAGACCGGATGGTTGCAGCCATTGCCGCAGCTTTGCAGCAGGATCAATTGAGTGTATCATTTCTGAAATTTTAATTTCAAGTTCTTTTCCCCTTACATAGCGCAATTCTTTTCTTGCTCCAATGGTGAAAAGCCCTGTAAAAGTTTTTGTGCAGCGGCCTGAAAGTGTTCCCTGCTCAGAGATATTCATAACCATTGCAGTATTTTTTGAGTCAGAATTTATTGAATTTATAAAATTAAGTTTTTCCAAATCAAGATCAAGTCCCATGCTTCCTTCTGCAAGGCTTGTTCCGGGCGGTATATCCCTGTCGGAAAAATTATAAAAACGGCCTTTTGACCGGACAATAACCTGATCAAACAGGGCAGGGGAGAACGTTTTTTCAAGCGGCATAATAAAATCGCCTTTGGTGTCTGCAAGGACAAGATCTGAACTTATGCCGCGGCTCTTAAGGAGCCATTTAAACAGCAGGGCAAGGTCAAAGCTTCTGCCGTAACCCTTTTTCAGGGTAATTGAGGCAGATTGAAAAGAAAGATTAGTTTTAAAAAGAGAAACAGGGTACACGGAAATATGTTTCATCATGGCCCTGTAGATATCGTCATCAGTCTTTTCCTTTGCCCATAAAGGAATCAAGCCCTTTGAAAATGATTTAAAGGAGTTGAGTTTGAATTTAAGTTTTAAAAAACGGGCAACATTTTTCCATGAATTGCAAAAGGACATGATAAGGCAGTCATCCCTGTTTATTAATCCCGGGGACATGGGCTCGGTATCTGCTGCTACAAGATTTTTCCCTGTCCATGAATAAACAATAAAGTTTTTTGTAATTTTCTTTTCAAACTTTATTTTTTTGTCATTAAGTTTTGCCGTAAGCATTTCTGCAGGTCTGCCGTCAGCCTTTAAAGGAATTTTTACAATCACTTTCTTTTTTAAGGTAGGATCGCTAAGACGGAAAGATTCAACAGGCCAGAATCCCAATTTGTTTTTGACTGTGAGGTTTAATTCTATTTTTGAACCTTTTTCCACTGCGGGAAAATTAATCACCCGAAGCCTTGATTTTGAGTAAAATGAACTGCTTGATGTGGACGGGTCAATGATGTCATGGATTTCCTTTGTGCCGGCTTTTAATATACTGCCTGAGGGCTTTACAGTGCTGGCGCTGTTTACGGTAACGGTTTCAAATGCGCTGTTGTACGGGTATCTGAAATCAGCACGATCTTTTTTACCTTTATAGGTTTTGATTTTTGTCTGCATTGAAAGATTTAAGGTGTAACTTCCGTCGGGAGAAAGAACATATTCTTT
>CAZLBE010000423.1:0-2852 GCA_964557635.1 uncultured Desulfobacterales bacterium | reverse complement strand
AAACAAAATTTTTTGGAGTTTTATTTATTATGAATAAATTAATTATCACAGTTCTTGGCAGAGATAAACCGGGAATTATAGCTGCCGTTGCTAAAAGTCTTTATAAACTTGACTGTAATCTGGAAAATGTCAACCAGATGATCCTTCAGAGTGAATTTGCAGGTTTTTTCCTTGTTGAACCACCCTATGATCTTGAAGTTGATTTCATTAAAACCACGCTTGATAGAGACCTTAATGGTAAAGGCCTTCACATACATGTAAACAATATCACCTCAAATGGCAATAATGTTAAAGAAACTGATGCTGAAATTTTTTTAATAACAACCATAGGGCCTGATCAGAAAGGGCTTGTTGCCAGATTTACCGAAATAATTGCAGATTATAATGTGAATGTTATCAATCTTACCGCTGTTTTTAAGGGCGGGGACAACCCTAATGCCAATATAATGACCTATGAGGTTGCAATTACTTCCGATGTTGACCAGAATAGCCTTTTTTCTGCCCTGAGGGATAAAGCCAATGGCCTTAATCTCGATATCACAATTCAGCACAGAAATATTTTCCAGGCCATAAATAAAATATAACCGCCATGAGGCCGACCGGGATTGGCCCAGCCGCCACGCAACAAATTGAGGGCCGAAGGCGCGAAGCCAATAGAATGCTGTTAATTTGCATTCTATTTCTTATAAAAATAAACTGGTAATGGTACAATGAAACCAGAACCTGGAAGTCTGATCAGTTTAGTATAGTACAGTGTAACGGGGTTATGAGATTTTTAAAAAATAAGGAATAAGAAAATTATGTTTAACCAGCAAGAAATTCTATCAACAATTGAGATGGTAAAAAATGAGCACCTTGATGTCAGGGCTGTTACTCTGGGAATCAACCTTTTTGACTGCGTCAGCCATGATTTAAATGTTTTTAAAGATAAAATCAGAAAAAAAATTTTAAATAATGCACGCAATCTTGTAAACATATGTGACTCAGTAGGTGAAAAATACGGGATTCAGGTTGTTAACAAAAGGATTTCCATAAGCCCCATAGCCCTTGTGGCTGCCCCGTTTTCTGCATCAGAGATGGTGGAAATTGCCCTTACTTTAAATGATATTGCAAGGGAAGTAAATATCGATTTCATGGGGGGATTTTCAGCCCTTGTGGAAAAGGGGACAGCAGCAGGTGACAGAGCGTTAATTGAAGCTCTTCCCCAAGCCCTTGCAGAGACCCAGCGCCTGTGTGCATCGGTAAACGTTGCAACAACAAGATCCGGGATTAATATGGACGCTGTGCTTGATATGGCAAAGGCAATTAAAAAGACAGCGGATCTCACTGCAGACAATGATGGCATAGGATGTGCCAAATTATGCGTTTTTTCAAATATTCCACAGGATATGCCTTTCATGGCAGGGGCATATCTCGGAGTTGGCGTTTCAGATGCAGTTATAAATGTGGGAGTCAGCGGCCCAGGCGTTGTGAAAAAAGCCATTGAAAGGGCAATTGAGTCTTCTCCTGATATTGAACTTGGGAAAATAGCTGAAATTATTAAAACAACTGCCTGTAAAGTAACAAGGGTCGGAGAACTCATCGGCAGAGAAGTTGCCGATCAGTTAAATATAAAATTTGGTGTTGTTGATCTCTCCCTTGCTCCCACCCCCACCGTTGGAGACAGCATAGGAGAAATTTTCCAGGCCCTTGGGCTTAAAAGTATTGGTGTTCCAGGCTCAACTGCAGCACTTGCAATGTTAAATGATGCTGTAAAAAAAGGGGGCGCATTTGCAAGCTCCCATGTGGGAGGATTAAGCGGAGCTTTTATTCCTGTAAGTGAGGATTTGAATATTGCAGAAGCAGCTGACAAGGGTTATCTTTCAATTGAAAAGCTCGAAGCCATGACATGCGTATGTTCCGTAGGCCTCGATATGGTGCCTGTACCGGGTGATATTTCAGAGGAAACATTAGCTGGAATCATTGCAGATGAAATGGCAATTGGCATGATTAACAATAAAACAACGGCAACAAGACTGATACCCGTTCCAGGGAAAAAAGCAGGTGACAGCATTTATTTCGGAGGTCTTTTAGGGGAAGCAAAAATAATGAATGTTCCCCATGCAGCCAATAAAGATCTTTTTGTCAGGTACGGCGGCAGAATACCTGCACCCATTCATAGTATGAAGAATTAGTTTTTTTGTAATTCTATTTAAAATTAAAAGCAAAACCCTATCAAGTCAAACAGATACGAAACATAATTGTAAAATATAAGTTAGTGCCTTACCCCTGAATTTCTGTAATAAAAAACAAGAAATTGAGGCAGGCACATGGGTTGCGGGCATAGCTTGCTTTAGGAGTTAACAATGATGAATAAATATGAAATCATTATCCATTGGAGTGATGAAGACCAATCTTATATAGCTGATGTCCTCGAACTTCCAGGCTGTATGGCACACGGCGACACATATGAATCTGCATTAACTAATATTAAAGAGGCAATGGATTTATGGATCGAAACGGCTAAGGAATTTCATGATTCAATTCCATCCCCCAAAGGTCGACGATTAGCTTTCGCATGATCATTCATCGAAACTTGCGGTTCATACAGGGAACCGGAAGACAATAATCTATAGCGCTCACCAAAACTGGCTTTGCCCGCAACCCAAGTTCTATTTATCCTCAGATTACACAGATTAACGCAGAATATCTGTGTAATCTGTGTAATCTGCGGATAAATGATTTAAAAAAAATCTTGTTCTTTATGACAGGGTTTCAGGAGTAAGGCACTAATGAGATTGTAGTCCAGAAATCAAAGCATGCCTGGATTTCCAGCAAAATGTTGAACCGACAGAATGTCCATGAACGCTGCA
>CAZLBE010000422.1:0-2853 GCA_964557635.1 uncultured Desulfobacterales bacterium | reverse complement strand
TGCAAGAAAATCATTGCGAAGTCTGTGTTCTCCAAGGAAAATCTCCTTTTCATCATCAAACAGACCACCATTATAACAGATTATACCATAGTCCGGATCACCATCATTCACTGCATTAATCAGTCCTTTAAGGTGTTTCCACATATCATATCCCTGATAATCCAGGCGATCACCCCATTGAAATTTGTGAGCCTCGTTACATAAAGCACGAATGGAACGAGGTGAGTATGCTTTTTCCATGGTTTGTTCCGATGGCAGCAGGCTGCGGGATTCTGCATAAAAAAGGAACAGACAGCGATAAAGCAGTTTTACTGCACTTTCAAAAATACTTTTTCGGTCTGCTTCACTGTATTCTTCCCCGCTCTTTTGAGTATCAAAAATAAAACCATTGCAAAGATACTGCATGACTTCATCTACCTGAAAAAGGAACGGTTCCTTTACTTTTTTTTCAAGAATTATTTCTGATTCTTCTCTTTTCCGGTCAAGTTTACAGGAATAAACACCAGCATCTTTTTCTTGATTATCATAATTTTCATTTTCAAGATTTTCCGGAATAAAGGATTGAGCATGAAAAAAGTTTTCAAATAAAGCATATTCGCTATTATCATAACTTTCAAGGGTGGAACCAAGGTCTAATTGTACATAATCTTCATAGGGTTTTGCACTTTTGATGGAGTAAAGGCGCCATATTGCCCCATTGGTCAGAATACCCCAGTGCAGTTGTCTCTTTTTTAATTGTTCAATCAATTTTCCAGGCCAGAATCTACCGATACGGGTGTCATCAATATCATCCATGGGATCAACAAGACATACTACACAAATAATCCTGACAAAATCGAAATCATCAAACAGATTGGCAAAACCATTTTTTTGAATAGCCGGATTTACTGCAAACTCCAGAAATCCCAGAGCCTGTTTAATTAAACTATCCCATATATCGGGCAGAGAATCGGACTTTTTATTCTGCCATGTCTGGCTTAAGGTCGCCATCCGACCTTCTGCATTATCATCAAGCTTTTGTTTTAAGCTTAAATCATCAATATAAAGCTTGCTGAATAATCCTTTATTAATCATATATACAAAATCCTTTTACGTGTGACCTTCAGGTTATGTGTAACTTTCTCTTTAAAACGCAATTGTATTCTGCTGGTCAATAACAAATCGTAAATCAGGAAACCTTGTAAATTGCATTTGGGCAAGTATTGGTTCATATTGCATCACAAACATAAATGCAGGTTTTTTATTCCACATCTCTACTTTTCCTGCAAATTGTTCCATTGCTTTCTGAGGAGAATGAGCCCAGGTAGCTTTAATAAACTCTATGCCGGAAATAATGAGCAGAGAAGAAGATGATTTTTTTTCAAGGTATTTAAACAAACCATCCACAGAAAAAGTTGATATCTTAATTAACTGATTTTCTTTGGTCAATTCATCCAAAAGATTAAGATGATCTACATTAGCATTATCTGCAAGTTTAATTGCCCAGGTTTTCTGTTCAAGATAATCCCTGGTAAAAACTATACATGCTTTACCTCTTGGTCTTTTGGGCAGTGCTTTTGATAATTGCATTAAATCTACTGTTTTACTTGTCATGATATTAAATTGCCTGTTAATGTACAATCTTAAAAACTGGTTCCCGATTTTCATAATAAGCTGTTAAAAATGACTCTGCATTATATTCTTCTTTTAAACGCAGCTGATTCAAGTCATGGGTACCTTCATACCGCAAATAACACTTTTCATGGAGTATTTCCAATATATTATGAAACATTTTTTCACCCATAAAAAAAAGAACGGGGGGACTGCCCTTGTCCTGCAACAGGTTTTCAACCTGTAACAAATCAGTTTTCTGCTTTTGTGCATAATCATAAAGAATAGCGCAAAATATCAAAGGAGATGAATCAAGATATCTTCTTTTATACAATCTGCCCTGGGAATCTTTGGAAATCAATTCCAATTGTTTAAGGTTGTTCTCAATATATGCTTCTATAATAAAGCGTACTTCCATGGGCAGATGACGCTGTAAGGAATTTTTTGAGTACTCTCCTGCGAGATTTTTTCTGAAATATTTAAGCCAATGAGGATAATCTAATATTCGGTCACCAGGTAAAAGAGTATTGAACACTTCAAACCAGATTAAATTTTTATAATTCCCCGCAGCAAGATAGTGAACATATTCAAGAGAACCTTTAATTTCAAAAAAAGGATCGTGCCTGACAATAAGACTGCCAAAAGAAGTCAGACTGAAACTTCTTTCTTCCAATAAGCCCATAGATCGAGCAATGCTGATTCTATTACGAACCTGCCTGAACGGAAGCCCTGTGTCTTGCTCCAGGAAGCCTGTGGTTATTTTCTGATCCTGCTCCGCAGTAGTAATAGCATGAATCAAACGAGCAATTTGATCAAAATCAATATAATGGCCATTGGAAATCTGGAGTTTTCGGTTTTTTTTCATTTTTTTGTGCTTATTGGTAATTGATCAGTTAATGGTAGTATAACAGCCATAAGTTCGCAGCTTGGGATTTTAAACGGCAGGGAGAGTTCATCAAAACGAGAATTAATTAATTGAGATGTCCTCTTAATTTCAGCATCCACCAAATCAATCTGGTCAGGCGGTATTGAAAAATCTGCTTTTTTTATCCCTGAAAGTTTTATGATTGTGTTCATTTCCTGTAGTAATTCCCAATCTTTGATCAGGCTATACTCTCCATTTTTATCTTTGGCAATGGCTGCAATAACAGACCGGACAGAACCGCCGGTATCTGTTACACGATCAATAATTCTGAAAATATAAAGTGAGCGTTTTATGCCCTTAGCCGTCATTAAACAGGAAAAGCTTTCTCTTGCCTGACG
>CAZLBE010000421.1:0-2854 GCA_964557635.1 uncultured Desulfobacterales bacterium | reverse complement strand
GAGAAAAAATGACAGACAAAAGAATTTTTAATTTTAATGCAGGGCCTGCTGCTCTGCCCCTTCCGGTTTTAAAGGAAATCCAATCCTCTTTTTTAAATTACAATAATTGCGGGATGTCCGTTACGGAGATAAGCCACAGGTCAAAATATTTTGATGATATCATAAATGATGCCGTGGCAAGGACAAAAAGGCTGTTAGGACTTGATGACAGATTTCATGTATTGTTTATCCAGGGAGGTGCAAGCCTTCAGTTTGCAATGATTCCCATGAATTTCCTTGGCAATGGTAAAACAGCGGATTATGTAAATACAGGCACCTGGTCAACAAAGGCGATCAAGGAAGCTGAGATTCTTAAAAAGAATATTAATGTTGCAGCCTCTTCCGAGGATAAGGATTTTTCATATATACCTGAAAACATAAAATTTAATGAAAATGCAACCTATGTTCACATAACTTCCAACAACACCATCAAGGGAACCCAGTGGCAGAAATTTCCCGATACAAAGAGAGTTCCTTTAATAGCTGATATGTCTTCTGATATCATGAGCCGCCCCCTTGACATGGAAAAATTCGGTATGATTTACGCCGGAGCCCAGAAAAATATAGGACCTGCAGGACTTTGCATGGTCATTTTAAGGAATGACCTTCTTAACCAGGCAGAAGAAAATCTTTCCTCCATGCTGAAATACTCCACATATTCATCTAAAAATTCCATGTATAACACACCTCCCTGCTTTGGAATATATGCGGTTCAGCTTATTTTAAAATGGCTTGAAGAGGAGATAGGCGGTCTTGCGGCAATGGAAAAGCGCAATGTCAGTAAAGCAAAAGTTCTCTATGATTTCATTGATGCAAGTGATTTTTACAGGGCAACGGCTGAAAAAAACAGCAGATCCCTGATGAACGTTACATTCCGTCTTCCAACGGAGGATCTTGAAAAAGATTTTATTGCAAAAGCTGCAGCAAAGGGTTTTGGAGGCCTTAAAGGACACAGATCAGTAGGCGGATGCAGGGCATCCATTTACAATGCAACAGGACCTGAAGCTGTTGAAGCCCTTGTTGAATTTATGAAATCTTTTAAAAAGGAGAATTAGAATGAAGGTCCTTGTAAGTGATAAAATGGGTGAGGCAGGGCTTGATATTTTCAGGAATGCAGAAGGGATTGAGCTTGATGTAAAAACCGGGCTTTCCCCTGAAGAATTAAAGGAGATTATCGGCCAGTACCACGGGCTTGCCATAAGAAGTGCCACAAAGGTAACAAAAGAGATTCTTGATGCAGCGACAAATCTCAAGGTCATAGGCCGGGCAGGTATAGGCCTTGACAATGTTGACATTCCTGAAGCCACAAGACACGGTATTGCCGTTATGAACACCCCGGGCGGCAACACAGTCACAACTGCGGAACATGCCGTTGCCATGATGATGGCTTTGACAAGAAATATCCCGCGGGGCACTGCAACTCTCAAAAACGGCCAGTGGGAAAAGAAAAAACTTCAGGGCAAGGAATTATTTCACAAAACCCTTGGTGTTGTCGGATTCGGTAATGTCGGTTCCATTGTTGCTGACAGGGCGCACGGCCTTAAAATGAACGTGATTATTTTTGACCCCAATATCTCTTCAGATCATATAGAAAAAGCAGGGTATGAAAGTGTTGCCTTAGATGAACTGTACAAAAGATCCGATTACATCACCATACACGTGCCAAAGCTTGAAAGCACGATAGGCCTTTTAAACAAGGACGCCTTTTCCAAAATGAAAAACGGTGTCATGGTGATAAACTGTGCCAGGGGCGGTATTATTGATGAAAACGATCTTTTTGATGCAATCAAACTTGGAAAAGTTGCAGGAGCAGCCCTTGACGTTTTTGAAACTGAACCTCCGGGGGAAAATCTACTTCTTTCCCTTGACCAGGTGATTGCAACACCCCATCTTGGTGCATCAACAAGCGAGGCCCAGACCAATGTTGCAGTTGCAGTTGCAAATCAGATTATCGCCTATCTGACAAAGGACACAATTATCAATGCAGTAAATGTTCCGTCAGTAACCGGAGAACTTCTTGAAAAACTGCGTCCATATCTATTTCTTGCCGATAAAATGGGTTCCATGCAGGCACAGATGACGGACAGCCCCATTAAAGAGGTTATAATAGAATATGCAGGGGACTTTCAGAATCTTGAACTGAAACCGGTAACGATTTCTGCGATCAAAGGGCTTCTTACTCCACTTGTAAAATACGAGATCAACTCTGTTAATGCAACAGCTCTTGCAAAGGACAGGGGAATAAGTGTAAGTGAAACAAAAAGCAATGAAAGCGGGAATTACAGAAATTTAATAAGGATTACCGTAATTTCAGAGACCCAGACCAACCTTGTCACAGGAACTATTTTTGGTAAAGATGATGCAAGGATAATAAGAATTAATAAATTCCGCCTCGAAGTGATACCGGAAGGCCATCTTGCCTTGATTCACAATATTGATAAACCAGGTTCAATAGGAAGCATAGGGACCTGTCTTGGAGAAAACAAAATCAATATTGCACGCATGACCGTTGGCAGGGAAGATGACAGGGACAGGAATATAATTTTTCTTGAAACAGATACTCCCATACCTGAAAATGTAGCAGCTGAAATTACTGAGCTTGGACTTGTTCATTCCATTAATACCTTTGAATTATAGAAATTTTATTTTTTGTTGTGAGGCAGATCTGGCCAAAACCAGATCCGCCTCAGGGACGTTATCACAACAGGTGAAAACGAAAAAAAGGGCAAGCAGGATGAGTAGCGTAGTTTTTGGACGCTTCCTTAAATAATCAGGAAATGATAATGGCAGTCAGCTTGTGAATATTATTATTTTA
>CAZLBE010000420.1:0-2856 GCA_964557635.1 uncultured Desulfobacterales bacterium | reverse complement strand
TGCCTGACTCAATTTTTTGTTTTTTATTACAGAAATTCAGGGGTAAGGCACTAAAACCAAAAACAAGGACACAAATTTATGAATCACAAGTTGAATCATATTCCCGATAATGTAAAAAAAATACATATGATTGCAGCCTGCGGCACGGCAATGGGAGCCCTTGCTTCAATGCTTATGGATATGGGTTATGATGTAACAGGCTCTGATTATAATATTTATCCGCCCATGAGCGATTTTCTCATGGCAAAGGGAATAAAGCTTTTCAAGGGATTTGATAAAAACAATCTTCATCATAATCCCGACCTTGTGATTGTGGGAAATGCTGTTGTAAAAAACAATCCCGAAGCTATTGAGATGGTAAAAAGAGAAATACCTTTCTGTTCCATGCCCCAGGCTGTGAACAGATTTGCAGCAAAAGGTAAAGAAATAATTCTTGTCACAGGCACCCATGGCAAGACCACAACTTCTTCCATCATTGCTCATATTCTTCATTGCGCAGGGCTTGATCCTTCATTTATGATTGGTGGAATTTTAAAAAATTTTAACAGCAACTATCGTATCGGCAAAGGTGATTATATTGTTATTGAAGGCGATGAATATGATACTGCATTTTTTGATAAAGGCCCTAAATTCATGCATTATGATCCCTTTATAACAATTATTACAGGTGTTGAATTTGACCATGCGGATATTTTTGCAGACCTGAATCATGTAAAACAGATTTTCCAAAATTTCATCAAAAAACTCTCAAAAGACAGCCTTGCAGTTGTGTGCGGAGATGATGAGAATTTAAAGGAACTTCTTGATTGCAAGAAGTGCAGAATGGAAAAATACGGATTAGCACCGGCTAACCACTGGTCATTTGATAATTTTAAGGTAGAATCAGGTAAAAGTTTTTTTAAACTGAAAAATCCCGTGGGAAAAAGGCTTGAAATTGTAACCTCCATGATGGGAAGGCATAATATTTTAAATATTCTTGCTGCTGCAGGAGCTGCAGAGGAAATTGGCATATCAGGTGAATGCCTTGTAAAAGCCATGTCCACTTTTAAAGGTGTAAAAAGAAGACAGGAGATAAGAGGAGTAAAAAACGGAATAACGGTGATGGATGATTTTGCACATCATCCAACTGCAGTAAAAGAGACAATTGCCGCTGTAAAACCTTTTTTCCCTGACGGAAGAGTGATTGCCGTGTTTGAGCCGCGAACCAATTCCAGCATGAGAAATGTTTTTCAGAATATTTACCCGGCCTCTTTTTGTGAAGCTGATATGGTATGTATCCGTGAACCATCGCGCATTGATAAAATTGATAAAAAGATAAGAATTTCACCGGAAAAGCTTGCTGCAGATATACGTGCAGAGGGTGTTGATTGTTTTTATTTTTTAGATACTGACTCCATTATTGAATTTTTATGTAAATACGCCGTAACTGGAGATCTTCTGCTTATCATGTCCAATGGAGGATTTGATAATATCCATGACCGTTTATTGAAGCGTCTTTAATTATGAATATGAAAAAAAGAGTTGTTTTCAGGGTTGTTGGGATTGGGGCTCTGCACAGTTTCCTCTATCTATGGCTTGTACCCTTTGTAATATATCCGAGATTTGGTGATAATGGTTTTAAAATGACCGTTGCCGTTGCCGTGCTGATATCCATTGCAGTTTTAGGGACATTGTTTATTAGTAAAAAAACAAAGGACAAAGATAATTTTAAACAACCGAATACAAAATAAAAGGAAAATTCCATATGGAAGAAATTGGAAAAAAAGCAAAAGCTGACAGCGAAGAGGCTGGAAACAAAGAGGCTGGAAACAAAGAGGCTGGAAACAAAGAGGTTGAAAATAAAGAGGTTGAAAACAAAGAGGTTGAAAACGATGAAACAGAAAACGAAAAAGCAGAAATAATTGATGGAAGCAATATAATTGATGAAAATGATACAATGGAAACAATAAGTGAACTAAAAACAATTCAAAAAATAGAATGGGACAGCAGACTCAGCGTTGACATCAAGGAGATTGATGATCTTCAACAGAAGATGTTTGCACTTTTAAATGCCCTGATAGATTTGAAAGATAATAATGCTGAAACTAAAGCCTGCACAAACATGATAGCTGAAATCCACGATTACTCAAGGTATTTTTTCAGCAGGGAAGAAGACTACATGAGGAAAAACGGATATCCTGAATTAGATACCCATGAAAGGGAGCATCGCCAGTTTATCAAATTGACAATCAACTTCCGCAGGCAGATTGCCGATGACCGGGATAATTTTACCGATGCACTTATTAAAACAATGCGCGACTGGCTTGTTGATCATATACTTACCTGTGATCTTTTATATGTACCTTTTCTGAGAACCAACAGATTTATCAAGGAATACAGTTAAATGGCATAAGAGCAGTGTGAAGATACATATTTTAAAGAAAATCATGTGCAATGACGATATATTATATAAAAGGCCATGAGGCAGAGCTGGTATCAAGAGACAAGAAGCAAGAGACAAGAAACAAGAAAGCTATGTATCTTTGCGCTTCTTTTTATAATCTTGTTTTTTGATAATAGTTTCTTCTGACTGCCCGGATTGCCTCAAAGAATCAAAGCTTTTGATAAATTATGGGTCGTAGACGCAAAGCCAATAAAAGTAATGGCTTACGTTTTATTTCTTATAAAAAATGCGACTACAATATACAGCGTTATTTCATATCAATCTACTTTGGGAGGCTACAAGATGTTCTGGAAAATCATCAAACTGCCAACAAAAGCTATAATACTCTCTGCTATGAATGAGGGGGTTGAATCCGTCATGGCATCGCACAGCCTGCCTTTAAAAAAAAGGCAGGGCAAAAAAAGACTGGAATT
>CAZLBE010000419.1:0-2857 GCA_964557635.1 uncultured Desulfobacterales bacterium | reverse complement strand
AAATCGATATATTTTTCAAAATGCTCTTTAAGCAGAGCATAATCTCTGTCTTTGCAGGAAGCATAGCCTCTGTCTTTATTACAGGAAATGCTTTTTGTGCTGTCTTGTTTGTCCATAAAAGTATCAAAGGTACTATTCTGTATGCCAACAAGTTTCAGCCATGCAGATCTTATTTCATCGGAATCAAACAGCCCGTGCATATAGGTTCCTGCAATTTTTTTATCATCTGTAATACACCCGTCATAATCACTGCATTTTTCCCTGTTTCTTGCGTTGACTTTAAACAGGGCAGATCCTTTATCGGGTTCAGTTTTAATAGGGTCAGTTAAACCCATGTGAATTTCATAGCCCTCACCGCGCATGCCATTCCAGGAAAAACTGCTTAAAGTCGTGATTTTAGGAGACTGTATGACGGTTTTTACAGGCAGAAGGCCAAGCCCTTTTGTTCTGCCGGGTTTATCCTCACTTCCTTCCGGGTCATCCACATACTCCCCTAACATCTGGAAACCTCCGCATATTCCAAGAACATGACCATCAGGTAATTCAGCATATTGTTTTATAATTTTATCCCAGCCGGTTTTTTCAAGCCAGAGAATATCCATTCTTGTATTTTTTGATCCCGGCAGGATGATGGCTTTAAACTGCTCCCTGAATTTAAAAAAATCATCGGGATTCTCAATGAAAAACAATTGAATATCTTTGATTTTTGACAGGGCATGGAAATCGGTAAAATTTGATATGTGAGGCAGTTTTACAACTCCAATGGCAGGTTTTGACTTATCAATGGACGATGATATTTTCTGACAATTTTCAATTTCAACGGAATCTTCAGCATCTATTCTGAAATGGTTATACCATGGCAGTACCCCGAAAACATCTTTTCCCGTTTTCTTTTCTATCCAGTCAACTCCGTCTTTAAAAAGGGAGATATCACCCCTGAACCGGTTTATGATAAAACCTTTTACCATGTTTCTGTATTTTTCAGGAATACATTCAAGGGTTCCCACTATCTGACCGAAAACACCGCCCCTGTAAATATCTGCAACAATAATAACATCTGCCCTTGCATATTCTGCCATTCTGAAATTGACAATGTCAAGGGGCATAAGATTCACCTCGGCACAGGAACCGGCACCCTCAAGCACAATAAAATCAAAACGGGCAGAAAGCCTGTCATAGGCTTGGCACACCTCATTAAAAAGAGATTTTTTCTTATCATAATAATCCAAGGCCGTGCAGTTTTTAAAAGTTTTTCCATTTAAAACCACCTGGGAGCCTTTTTCACCTGTGGGTTTTAGAAGAACAGGGTTCATATCCACATGGGGTGCAACACCTGCTGCTTCGGCCTGGACGATTTGTGCCCTCCCCATTTCAAGACCTTCAGCAGTGATACCGGAATTATTGGACATGTTCTGGGCTTTAAAGGGCGCAACCTTAATGTTCCTGTCTGCAAGGGATCTGCACAAAGCTGCCGCAACAATACTTTTGCCGACATCGGAACCTGTACCCAAAATTGCAATGGCCTTTGCTTTTTTCATTTTTCTATACCGACCCTTGCCATCACACCCTTAGTGTAATAGTGCTTGACTTCAACCATTTCAGTTACAAGATCCGCTTTTTCAATCACAGCAGGAGTTGCGCCTCTTCCCGTTATGACAAGCTCAACATTCTCCGGTTTCATGTCAATAAAGTCTAAAAGATCCTTTTCTGTGATTATGTTTAACATTGCAGCCACATTGCCCTCTTCAATGATAACAAGATCATGCTCTTTTTTTTTGAGGATTTCAGTAATTCTGTCACAGGCTTTTTTCCCTGCCTTTATATCTTCATCCGATGGTTTTCCCTTGACAAATTTACCTGTTCCATACTGCTCTATGGTTATCTGGCCTGCAAATTTTTTCATGGCTTTTATCTCGGAGTAGTCGCCGCTTTTGAGAAACTGCACAATAAAAACCTTAAGTCCTGCTCCCAGGGCCCTGATGGAAAGCCCAAGAGCTGCAGTTGTTTTCCCCTTTCCATTACCCGTATAAACCTGAACATATCCCTTCATTTTAAAATTCTCCTTTAAAAATTTTATCGGCAAAAAGAGCTGTTATACTGTCAAGAAAAAGCATGCCCTTTAATGTAAGATGGAATTTTTCTCTGTCTATGGTACCCATAGATTGTGATTCAATTCTTTCTATAACATTTTGAAAGCATGATATGAAATTTTTTCCTGTAAGGTTTTTAAACTTTTTAAAATTAACACCCTGATCTGTTCTAAGGCCCAACATCACCATTTCAACGATTTTCTGTTCACAACTCAGTATTTCTTTATCAAGAACAGGAAGATTTCCGACTTTAAGCTGCTCAATATATTTTTTCACATCTTTTAAATTCCAGGACCTTGTTCTTGTATCAAATGAATGGGCAGACGGGCCTAAACCAAGATATGGAATACCTGACCAGTATTTTTGATTATGAATTGATTTTGTTGTATGAATTGCTTTTTTTGTTTTATCAGATGCAAAATTTGAAATCTCATAGTGGAAAAAATCGTGACTTTCCGTAAGATAACGCGAAGTTACCATGAAAAGATCAGCAGCAACATCTTCATTTAATGGTGTAATAACACCTTTTTGACGGTCATCATACATTTTTGTCCCAGGCTCATATGTCAGCATGTAACAGGAAAGATGTGAAGGAGAAAAATCAAGGGCTGCATTTATATCTGCAATCCAGGTTTGTTTATTTTCTCCGGGAAGCCCGTATATCAGATCAAGTCCGATATTTTTAAACCCTGCTTTTATTGCCTGGTCAATTGTTTTTTTTGCCTTGTCCGCTGTGTGAATCCTTTTTAGAAATTTTAATTTATTTT
>CAZLBE010000418.1:0-2857 GCA_964557635.1 uncultured Desulfobacterales bacterium | reverse complement strand
AACACCATGTCAAACTCTTTTTTACTTTTTTTAAATAAAAAATTAAAAATCCAAGGCGGAAAAAGCATTTCTCATTGGCACATGGGAGAGAAGTTTATAAGAAATAGAGCGTAAAGTATTACGTCTATTGGCTCCGCGCCTTCGGCCCATTTTTTGTCAGAATCTCTGATTCTTTGAGGTAATCTGGACTTGAATCCAGATCCGCCTCATGGCGGTTACATCAAACAGGATCAGGCTGTCCAGAATTTTTCAGGATCAAACCTGTGAAGAGCCTCAAGTTCCTTTTCAGTTGGAGCAGGTGTTTCCAGAACAGATGGATTGGTTTTCAGAGCCCATCCCGTTGAAGCCATGACTTCATCAATACTTACTCCTGGATGAACAGAAAAAAGAACCATCTCCTTTGTTGTTTTATCAAATTTTAATACAGCTTTGTCCGTTATTACAGTTTCAGGACCGCCCCGTACCAGCCCCTCTTCTTCCCGCCATCCTGCACCTGTTCCAAAACCCGGTGAAGTGATGAAATCCACTTTTTCAACAAACCTGTGTTTCTGATGGGACATGATGATGATATGTCTTTTTGCAAGGCAGGCAAGATCGCAGGCGCCTCCGCTTCCCGGAAGACGTGTCACTGGTTTGTTGTAATCCCCAACGTATGAGGTGTTCAGATTCCCAAAACGATCCACCTGGGCACCCCCTATAAAACTTGCATCCACAGCTCCTTTTTGCAGCAGTCCCATCATATCGAATGTATCGGAAAGCCAGGTCGCATTGCACAGATTGGGCAGATCTCCCATGGTCAGTATGGGTGCAGGCGCCGGATCATCCCTGACAAGTCCCAGTTCATAAATTCCCGTTGCATTTGGAGCATATAAAGCCTTTGCAACAAGAAATCCAAGCAGGGGCAGGCGCATTCCAACAAAGATAACTTCACCATCCCTTATTTCCCGGGCAGCAGAAGCAACCATGAGTTCAGAAAAAGTATAATCTCCTGTTTTTACATGCATAGAAGGAATATCCGCTACTTCAACTTCCTGGCTGCCGATATTTTTACCTGAAATTTCCATTACATTTTCCTCTGTATTGTTTTCTTTACCTTCATTTTTTTGCTGTTCCATGACTCTGCCCCGGCTCATGCCCACATTTTTTCTTCTACAACTTCATTGTCAATATCCATAATCAACTACCTCTGATTCAACGTGTTTTGAAAGTTTAAGTGCATCAATGCGTTTTTTCCCGATCAGACCACAGTACTCATTTCTGTCTTTCACGGAGTAGATCCATTTTTCAAGCCAGTTCCGGTAAACATTAACAGTTTTTGAATTTTCTCTGTATTCAAGAAAAAAATCATGGTCCCTGTTGTAAAATCCCGGAACAGGGGAAGGATGCCCTCCAAATGGCGCATGGACAACGGCGCTCACCATAAACCCCGGGAAAAGCACACGCCCGGGATCGCTTTTAATGACCCGGGTTGGGACAATCTCTTCGGCTGTTATGATAATTTTTCTGCCCGCCATGGCAGCCTCCTTTGTAATTCCGGTATTCCCCCACATGTGAGCGTTGCCGTACCTGTCAGCCCTCTGTAAATGTACAATTGTTACATCGGGAGTTATTGCTTTAACGGCAGTCAGCTTTTCCCCGGTTATGGGGCAGTTAAATTTTTGAATTCCTGAATTGGTTTTAAACAAATCACTTCCAAGAGCTGTCCTCGAAGGCATAAAAGGAACACCCATGGAACCAGCTTTAAGGGCAAGGGAAATTGTAAAATTTGAATGGTCTTCAACGCTGATACTGCCATTTTCCACGGCCCTTCTGAAATTATAGCCTGAGCCTGTGATCACATTACCCACCCATGCAGCCTGTATCCGGCTGACGCATCCTGCTCCGATAATCTGGTCAAACAGGATATCAGAAATAGGGCATATAAGGGTTAGGTCTTTTTTTTTCTGCCTTATTATCTCGTGTCCTGCAGCAAATGGAATCAATGATTCATAACAGGTACACATGGCAACGGACGTACCGTTTTTTACAAATTTCTCAACAGCCTCAGAAAGTCCCATGAGTTTATCAGTTGACTCCATTGATTCCAAAGATTCCAAATTTTCCGTGTCCGTTTCCATATTGCCAGGTTTCATTATTTTATCCTATTCTTTCAAATTTATCCGGATATTCATGGGCAAGGTCAACATAGAGCTGTTTTCCGTATCTCCAGAATTTTTTATGCTTTTCCATTGTGTCACCGATTATTTTTCCCGGAACACCTCCCACAATTTTTTCATCCGGAACAATAGTGCTTTTTGTTAAAACACATCCCTCTGCAACAATACTCCAGGAACCCACAACAACATCAAATCCAACAATGGAACCTATTCCTATTACTGCATAATCCTTGATAAGCTTTCCGTGAATTAAAGCGCCGTGCCCCACGGTAACGCTTTTTTCAAGTTCAAGCAATCCATTCGGCCTGATATGCAGCATTGCATTTTCTTCAACTGCAGTTCTGTCACCTATTTTTATGGACCCGTAATCGCCCCTGAGTACCGCCCCGTGACCAATATAGCAGTTATCTCCTACCACCACATCCCCGATTATCCTTGCAGAATCGCTTACAAAACTATTTTTCCCGATCACGGGAATCCTTTCACCATATCTGTAAATTGCCATTGCTATACCTTTTTATAACGGCCATAAGGCCAATCCTGAGACTCTCAAACGGTCTCACAACAAATTTAAAACTAAAAAAGCTTTAAATTCACATTCTATTTTTTTATAACGGCCATGAGGCGGATCCAGACATGAATCCTGATCCGCCTCATGGCGGTTATAAGGATTTAGCCTTATTAACCATATTTTTAAAATC
>CAZLBE010000417.1:0-2859 GCA_964557635.1 uncultured Desulfobacterales bacterium | reverse complement strand
ATGGTCATTCTGAACAGAGAGCTCACAATGTTTTACTCTTCTTTCAAGTGATAATAGTCTTTTCCTTAAATCAGGAAGTCTTGGTATAATGTTTGCTACTCTCAACCACAGCTTATGGGGCATGCCCGGAACACCTGAAACAATTTTTCCGGAAGCAACATTTTCTGCGACTCCTGCTTTTGGTCCCACTATTGAATAATCACCAATTGTAAGGTGGCCTGAGACTCCTGCCTGGCCGGCAATTATCACATTATTCCCAATTTTTGAACTTCCTGCAATGCCAACCTGGGCAACAATAAGGGTGTTGCTGCCAATAATTACATTATGGGCTATGTGTACGAGATTATCGGTTTTTACACCTTTTCTCAGCCATGTTCTTCCAAATGTCCCTCTGTCAATGGTATTACAGGCACCAATCTCCACATCATTATCAATCTGAACAAAGCCTGCATGGGGAATTTTTTCATGCTTTTCATGATCAGGGGTAAACCCGAAGCCGTCACTTCCGATGACAGTCCCGGAATGGACGATGACTTTTTTACCAATAACCGTTCTTTCCATGAGAGTTACATTGGGTTTTATGATGGTGTCATCTCCAATGGTAACACCATCACCCACAAAAACACCGGGCATAAGAGATACCCTGTCACCCATGACAACGTTATCACCTATGGTTACACCTGAATGTATTGTAATTTCAGTGCCTGAAATAAAATCATTTCCAATTTGCGCCACAGGAGATATAAAAGATCTGACCATTTTCTGCGGGTAAAACAGGGAAACAATCCTGAAAAAATGCAATTTTGGATTTTCCGACAATAAAATTGAGCATTGGAGACTGTCAACGTTTAAATCACCATAATTTATAGGAACAATTACCGCACCGGCATTGGTATCACTTAGATGCTTTAAAAATTTTATGTCAGATGCAAAGGTAATATCATTGGGTGATGCATCATCAAAGGCTGCAATCCCACTAATTTTTCTATTGTCATCACCTATGATTGATGCATTAATTTTTTCAGCTATTTGTTTAAGTGTAAAACTCATTTTTTAACGGCTGTTTTATTGTATTCCTTTATCACTTCATCGGTAATATCCAATGATTCCGGATAATACATTGCGCCTGTTTCATTTCTTTCAACGATCAGCTTAAACCCTTCTTTTTTGCCGATTCTTCTTACAATATCAAGCACGTCTTTTTTTATCTTTGTAATGGAACGTGTCTCCAACTGTTTAAACTGCTGTGCATAACTGGCTTTAAGTGTCTTGAAATCATTGATTTTAATTCTTATATCGCGCTGCTTTTCCTGAAATTTTTCCCTTGTCATGACAAGGGATTCACGATCCAGATCTTTTTTCAACTTTTCTATTTCATTTCCCTTTTTCTTTAAAGAATTCTCCAGTTCTTTGCCTTTTTTGTCCATTGCTTTTTTAGCTATTTTACCAGGGCTTGATGTTGATACAATTTTTTGGAAATCAACAATACCTATTTTAAATTCACCTGCTGCAAAAGAAAAACCTGTGCTGCAGAAAAAAACAACCATCACAGAGAGAAAAAATACACTTGCACGTCCCAAACCAATCTTTATTTCTGCCATTTTTTTCATTTTATTTTACCTATCCTCCTTCTTAATTCTGATTCAATAAAAAATATATTAAAAATATTAAAATGATGCACCCATGGAAAAATCCCATCTGCCTTTTCCTGATTGATACTGATGCCCGTTTAATACTATACCATAAGCTATTCTGATGGGACCCATGGGAGAATACCATCTTAAGCCAAAACCATAACTTGAATAAAGGTCCCCGAGATCAACATTTTCTCCTTTTCTATAAACATCACCTGAGTCATAAAAACCAACCCCTATTAGTTTAAGCTTTTCAATAAGTGGGAATGTAATTTCAGCGTTAAATTGTACAAGTTTATCGCCACCTGTCTGAACCGGATCTCCATCTTTACTGGCATCTATGTCCTGCCAGGCATATCCTCTGACGGAATCTATACCTCCAAGGTAAAAGCGCTCATAATCTATATCAATGGATTTTTTGGTTCTGTCATCAAGATATCCCAGTTTTCCATGAATAGCACCAGTAAATTTCCAGAACAGGGGATGATACCATCCTGTTTCTGCAATATATTTTGTAAATTCTATTTCTCCTCCAAGTGGATTTCCTGCATATTCAATGGAAAAACTGTGGTGTGATCCCTCTGTTGGATTAAACATATTATTCCTTGAATCATAATTTATTGATGCAGTGAGGCTGCTTGTAACATATTTTCCTGCTGTGACATCGGTACGCGCTTCATCAACATTGGAAATTTTAAAATCATCAAAACCGTATTTAAGCCCGACAAAAGTATAATCGAAAATTCTATAGCCTGTTCTTAATGAAATCCCTTTGCTGTTTCTATTATAATAGTCATAATCATACTCCCAGTTGTAAAGGTCAAAACCCGCTGAAAGTGGAATATCAAAAAGCCATGGTTCTGTGAAACTTAAGATATATCTGTTTGAAACACTTGATAACTGGGCCTGCAGTGTCAGTGTCTGTCCTTTACCAAGAAAATTTTTCTGTGAGATGGAGGCCATGGCAAAGGCTCCATCTTGTCCGCTGTAGCCACCGCCAAAGCTGAAAGCACCAGTTGATTTTTCAGTGACATCAATATCTAAATTAATGAAATTATCTTTATCTGTTTTTGAGGTATTTACTTTTACATTATCGAAATAATCTAGCCTTTTAATATTTTTAAGGCTTCTCTGTATTCCGGATCTTGTATAAAGTTCTTTTTCATAAACTTTCAGTTCACGTCTTATAACCTTATCCCGGGTTTTTGTATTACCTGTAATCATT
>CAZLBE010000416.1:0-2860 GCA_964557635.1 uncultured Desulfobacterales bacterium | reverse complement strand
AAAACCGCCATGATTCGGAAATAAAAAGAAAGACTATAAAAAAAAATGGTAAAAAGTCAAGTAAGAATCTGTTTTTTGATCTTAAATTTTAAATAATTGCAGTGCCTTCTGTCCTGATTTAAGGCCTGCATTGGCTTTTTCAAGCTGATCTTTTCCTGAAATTACAGCTGTACCTTTTTCTTTTTCATCAATTTTAAAATATTTTTCAGCTATCTTTCTGATTTTTTTCTTATCAAGTTTTAATAAGGATGCTTTAAATTCCCGGCGTTTTTCATCACTTAAATTTAAAATATCCCTGTAAAACGCTTTTATGGATGCAGGCCCCGGTGTTTCAGGCTTGTCAATTTCTGCACACACCTGAAGAACAGCCTCTTTTATGTCATTTTCAGTATAATCTCCCTTTGTGATAAAGCTGCATGAATTTTCGTAAACATCCAGGGTTCTTCTAATATAAGGGTCTCGATACGAGCCAAATGAAAAAAGTCCCTCTCCTGAATTATATATGGCAAACCCGCCATATGCACCGCCTTTTTCCCTTATCTCCCTGTGCAGGTACAATGATCTGAGCATTTTGCCTATTACTGCAAGACAAGGCGCATCTTCATGGCCAAGGCGGACGGTTTTAAAGGACTGGGCAACAAAGGAAACCGATGTACTTGTACTCCATCCTTCAAAGGGAAGGTCTTTATCCATTTCAATATCCTGTGATGTTATTGAACTTCCATTGTCATCGGGAAGATTTTCAAGCATGGAAGAGACCCTTGCATCGGCGGAAACAATGGATGCTTTTCCTCCGGCAAGTGCAGGTCTTAAATTTTTCTTTTTAAATAATAGTTCCGCAATTTTATGAAGATTATTTGAAAGATCAGTGAGGATTTTTTCATCCTCTTTACTGCCTGTAAATTTTTCGGTAAGTTTTCTGATAAATTTATACTGGGAGATGCCATGCCATATTTCTCCAATGTATGTAGCCCGTGAAAAATTACGGGAGGCAAGGGACATGGCGTATCTGTGGCCGTTTGCAACTATGGATGATTCCATGCCGGCCCTGTATTGAAAAAGAAGGCTTTTTAATCTTTCAAGATCTGAAAAATTATAATGGGATACAAATTCATTAATCAGGTCAAAGAGTTTTTCAATATTTCTGTCAAGAGCCTTTCCCTGGAATGCAAGGAATGTGATGCATTCCTCTTTATTTGAAAAATCAGTACCAGCAAAGGGAGAAACTGCTATTCCCCCTGTATAAAGATCCATAAGCCCTGCCATTTCAGCGTAATCTCTCTTTGAAGTGCCAACCCCTGTAAATGCGTGGCAGAAAAACGGAATCAGATAAAGCATCTCTTTTGAAAGTGCACCTATACCCGTGGGACATGAAAAATATAAAATACCCGAAGTTGATTTGTCGTAGCAGGTGGCACAGGATACCCCGTCAATATTATCGGGTTTTATGATTTCCACACCAGCAGGCACATCGGAAAGTTCAAGGCATGGAAGGGAGGATATATCTTCTTTTTCCTCCTGGAGCTGTTTAAGCCTTTCCATATCTTTTTCAATGGAAACAAGTTGCTTTTTATCCATATTTTTAAGAATTTCAGCAAGCTCTTTTTTAAGCCTTTTATTTTCTTTTTCCTCCATATCCTGATCAGGGATCAGTGTAAAAACAATTCTGTGCTTATTATCAAGAAAGTATTCTTTTATTTTTTGCTCAAGAAAGCCGCCCTGTTTAATTTTTTTGTTTAATTTTTCAAGATCTCTGTTAAAGTCCAGGCAGGCAAGAGGGTCTCCTTCCTGAATCCATGTTCCTGCAAAGGAGAGAAGCAGTTTTATGCCAAATGGGTGCGGGGTGTTTGTGATTTCCTTTCTTGCAAATTCTATCTGGTGTATTGCAGAATCAACAAGCATTTTATCTATGCCTTTTTCTGCAATTTCTTTAAGGGTTGTAAAAATAATTTTTTCTGTTTTTTTTACAGAATCACGGGTTATATCCTTTAGCCCGCAGGCAAACATTGTATCTTTCATATCTGAATCAAATCCGGTTGAATCGCTTAATGCAGACCCAAGATTTGAATCTATGAGAGCTTTTCTTAAAGGAGATGCAGAGTTTCCAAGAAGAATCTGTTCAAGTACAGTGAGAACAAGGATTTCAAAGGAGTCCCTTATGTCAGCTGTAAGCCATGCAACGCATGCCTGGTATTTTTTTTCTTTATTTTCATCCTTTGCAAGGGGGTAAAATGCCGATGCCTGTTTTGGTGCATCCCACCTTGGCTGGGACTTTACCTCTGAATTGGGATTTTGCCTTGAAAAATTTTTTAAAACATTTTTTTCAATAAATTCAAGATGGCCTTTTAACGGTAAAGACCCATAGGTATAGAAAAAAGAGTTGGAAGGATGATAAAATCTTGCATGAAATTCTTTTAAAGCCCTGTGGGTAAGTTTTGGTATTTCAGAGGGTTCTCCTCCTGAATTAAAGCTGTATGTGGTTGAAGGGTACAAAAATTTCAGCAGGGATCTTCCCATAATCTGATTTGGCGATGACATAGCGCCTTTCATTTCATTATAAACCACGCCTTTGTATATAAGTTCAGGTTCATTATTTTTATTCTCATCGGTTTTTTCAGGAACGATCAATTCCAGGCGGTGTCCCTCCTGTTTGAAACTTAATTCATCAAGTGCCGGGAAAAAAGCTGCATCAAGGTAAACATCCATGAGGTTATAAAAATCTTTTTTATTTTGTGTGGAAAAGGGATACATTGTCCAGTCAGAAGCTGTAAATGCGTTCATGAATGTGGAGAGCCCCCTTTTCAGCATGGAAAAAAAAGGATCGCGTACCTTGAATTTTTTGGAACCGCAAAGGGCTGTA
>CAZLBE010000415.1:0-2866 GCA_964557635.1 uncultured Desulfobacterales bacterium | reverse complement strand
AGGCAAAATTCCTGATCGCCTTTGTGTCCTGATGGGCTGGATCTATCACCCACAGGGAGCTATGCTGTCGACACTTTGAACTGCATTTTCATATAACGGCCATGAGGCGGATCTGGACTGGCCCAGCCGCTTCTCAACAAATTGAGGGCTGAAAGCGCGAAGCCAATAGAATGCTGTTAATTTGCATTCTATTTCTTATAAAAAATCCTATGAAATGGAAAAACGATAAATTAAACGGATGATTTTTTTCTGGCTTTTCTAAGTGTTAAATATACATTCCCGCTGAAAATTAAAACAGCCCCCGTCCATCCGGCAAGTGAAAGTGCTGGGTCCATCGCCAGAATCGGACCTAACAAAGCAGCAAGGAGTATACGGGTGGAAGAAATAATTCCTCCTTCAATGGCTGTAATATATTTAAACCCAATTGTTATAAGAAACTGACCTGCAATGGCAACAGCGGAACACCAGAAAATATAACTCAACTCCTCTGTGTCTGGGATAGCTATTTTGTCAAAAAACAGACATAAAAGAACCAATCCTCCTATACCAAACATAAAAAACAGGATAGTGTATGTATCATGCACCTGTCTTGATAAATTAAGACAAAGTATTGCCACGGCTGCGCTTATTCCGGATGCCAGCCCCCACATTGAATTAATGTTAAAGGTCATTGTAGCAGGATTCAGTATCAGCAGCACTCCGGAAAAAGCAATAGCAACAATCACAATAGATGCAAAATCCCTTTGCTCTTTTAAAAAAATCCACGAGAAAACAGCAACAAACAGAGGATATGTCATATTAAGGATATTGGCCTGAACAACCGACGTAAGATCAACACCCTTGAAAAAGCAGTACACTGCAATGGCATTTCCGAGAGCACGGCCAACAAGCAGTCGTTTTTTTCTTATAATAATTTTCTTTTTCAGAATAACCATAACAAAAATCACAATGATAAACCCTAAAAAAAAGCGCGAAAGTGCAAACATGGCGGGATCAATGGTAAGTCCTGCCATTTTTGACCATTTTATAATGACAGTTGCAAAATAAAAAAAGAAGGCCGATCCGAATACCGCGAGACAGCCCAAAAGTGTTTTGAAGTTAGTTATATATTTTAGTAATCTCATATTTATGATATATATCCTGTTTGATTCTGTTTGAACAGTAATTAAATTGTGGTATACTGTCTTTTTTAATGTACAGGAGGAGGTTTATGTCTTTATCTAAATATAGAAAAACTGTTGAAAAATTATTAGGTCTTGCAGAAATTGAAATTAACGGCAACAATCCATGGGATATAAAAGTCCATAATGAAAGGATGTATGAAAGGGTTCTGGCTCAAGGGTCTCTTGGTCTTGGTGAATCTTACATGGACGGCTGGTGGGATTGTGAAAGACTCGATCAATTTATTCACAGAGTACTTAAAGCAAGACTCGATAAAAAAATCAAAAAAAATTTTTCTGTTCTATATGAAATACTAATTGCAAAATTTTTTAACAGACAGGCAGGACAAAGGACATATACCGTTGGAAAACACCACTATGATATCGGCAATGATCTTTTCACAATCATGTTAGATAAATATATGTGCTATTCATGTGCTTTTTGGAAAAAAGAAACTGACACCCTTGAGCAGGCCCAGAAAAATAAACTTGAAATGATCTGTCGTAAAATTGATTTACGCCCGGGTATGAACGTACTTGACATAGGCTGCGGATGGGGCGGCTTTGCAAGATATGCTGCAGAAAAATATCAGGTCAGTGTCACTGGAATCACAGTATCACAGCAGCAGGTAAATCTTGGACGTCACTTCTGTGCAGGGTATGATGTTGATATAAAACTTTTAGATTATAAAAAATTAAAGGGAAAATTTGACAGGGTAGTCTCAGTCGGCATGATTGAGCATGTAGGATACAAAAATCACAGAAAATTTATGAAAACCGTTAAAAAAGTTCTGAAAGATGACGGGCTTTTTCTCCTGCATACAATAGGGAATGATGTTTCTGCTGTATGTGGAGACACATGGATAAACAAATATATTTTCCCGAACGGTATGACACCCTCCATGGCCCAGATCAGCAAAAGCTGCGAGAAACTTTTTGTAATGGAGGACTGGGAGAACATTGGTATTCATTATGATAAAACGCTTATGCACTGGTATGATAGAATACGAGCTTCATGGAGAACTTTAATGAAAAATTATGACGACAGATTCTACAGAATGTGGTCATTCTACCTGCTTTCCTGTGCAGGACTTTTCAGGGCAAGGCAGGCCGAGGTCTGGCAGATAGTTTTTTCCAAAACAGGTGTTCCCGGAGGATACAAAGCGATCAGATTCTAAGACTTTTACCTTGACAAAAAACCAGATTCATCTTATATACTTTAGCTTTTAAAAATTCAAACCGAGGACGCATTTCAAGAGCCTCAAGAGGTTAAATAAAGGAGAAACAATTTATGTATGCAATAATCAAAACCGGTGGTAAACAATACAGAGTTCAGCAGGGGGATACTTTACAGGTAGAGAAAATTAAAGGTGAAGAGGGAAGTGAGATTCAATTTAATGACGTGTTAATGTACTCTGATGGAGAGCAGATAACACTTGGTGAGCCTGTAATTGAAACTGCCATGGTAAAAGCTCATATTCTGGATCAGGGTAAAAAGAAAAAAATAATTGTCTTTAAATACAAACGCCGTAAGGGATACAGAAGAACAAGGGGACATCGGCAGAACTATACTGCAGTGAAAATTGATTCAATTGAGGTATAGATATAGTTCACTGGCCTTAATCGCGACAAACAGTAATTAAATATAATTGTCTAAAGCGAGCTATGCCCGCAACCCATGTGCCTGACTCAATTTCTTGTTTTTT
>CAZLBE010000414.1:0-2876 GCA_964557635.1 uncultured Desulfobacterales bacterium | reverse complement strand
TATTGTTGGTGCAATATCACCTAAAATTCCGTTACTTAATTTCTTATTTTTATATTTTTCACCGGCAAGAATGAATCTCACTGGATTTAGTGTATGACTTGTGTGGGGAAGGCCATCTGCATCAATCATCTCCTCGGCATTACCGTGGTCTGCTGTCACCATGGCTGTACCACCTGTCTTCCAGATCTGCTCTACCACCTGTTTTACACAGATGTCAACTGTTTCGCATGCTTTTACAGCAGCTTCTATAATACCTGTATGGCCAACCATATCCATGTTGGCAAAATTTAAGACCATAAATCTAAACCTGCCGGATTTTATTTTTTCACAGGCCTGGTCAGCGACTTTTTGCGCACTCATTTCAGGCTTTTTGTCGTAGGTTGCAACCTCTCTTGGTGATGGTACAAGAACTCTTTCCTCCAATGGAAATACTTTTTCATCTCCGCCATTGAAAAAATATGTTACATGGGCGTACTTTTCAGTTTCGGCTATTCTTAACTGTCTGTAGTTGTTTTTGCTTATAATTTCTCCAAGTATATTTTTGAGATGCTGTGGTTCAAATATAACAGACAAAGGAAAGGATTCATCATAAAGGGTCATGCAGAGGAAATCAGGTATAACAGGGTATATTTTTCTGTCAAATTCTGAAAAATTGTCTTCTGTAAATGCCCTTGTTATCTCCCTTGCCCGGTCAGCCCTGAAGTTAAAGAAAATAACTCCATCACCACTTTGTATAATACCCGCTGCTTTTTGACTCCCTTTGCTACCTTCATGTATGTTGTTTTTTTCAGTCTCATCAATGAAAAAAACAGGTTTTACAAATTCGTCTGTTTCACCTTTTTCATAGGATTCCTTGACAGCATCAACCGGATTTTTCTTCTTTTCCCCAATACCCTGAGTGTACAAATTATAGGCGGTTTCAATCCTGTCCCATCTTGTGTCTCTGTCCATTGCATAAAATCTGCCGCAAAGGGTCGCGATTCTGACTGTTTTCTTTTCTGCAATATAGTCTTGAAGTTTTGTGAGGAATACTGCCCCGCTTGTGGGAGAAGTGTCTCTTCCATCAAGGATGGGGTGTATAAAGACATTCTTAATATCCATTGATACTGCAAAGTCAATTAGGGCAAAAAGGTGATCAATATGGCTGTGCACGCCTCCATCGGAAAGAAGCCCAATGAGATGAAGGCCCTTCTTTTCTGCTTTAACTCTGTGCATGACAGAAGCAAGGGATTTATTTTTAAAAAATGAGCCATCATTAATGGCTTTGTTGATTCTTACAAGATTCTGGAGCACTTTCCTGCCTGCACCAATATTCATATGTCCCACTTCGGAATTTCCCATAACACCCTTAGGCAGACCAACAGCCTCACCGGAACAGAGAAGTTGAGAGCATGGATAACGAGATTCAAGTATATCAAGGAATGGGGTGTTTGCAATTGCAGTTGCATTTCCTTTTTTTTCAGAATTGATACCCCAACCGTCAAGTATAAGAAGCGCATCCACATGCGGCGCATTATTTATTACATTATCACTTGAAAGTTCATGATTTATTTCGGTTTGTTTTTTTTTCATTTTTAATATTATTTTCCTTGAACCTGTATTTGCGTCTATGGACTTTCATAAAAATAATTTTACTTTTGTTATCAATGGACTTTAATACCCAAATTCAGAAAGACTAATTCTTAACGCATCACTCCACAACCCTTCAATATTGTATAAAGCCCTTGTTTTTTCATCAAAAACATGGACAATAACATCACCAAAGTCAAGAAGTGCCCATTTTCCTTCCTTGATACCTTCAAAGCCAATGGGCGCATTTCCAAGGCTTTTCATGGTTTTATATATATATTCACCCATGGAACTTACCTGACGTGCGGAATTTCCCGTCATAATAATAATAGTATCCGTATAGGAAGTAAGATTATGTACATCAAGGATAATTATATCCTCTGCCTTTCTTGACATGGCTGTATCAACATATGTTTTCAGGTTCTTAATCCGGTCTGATCTCTCAAGAGATTCTTTGCTTTTGTTGCTGTCAACTGTTCTTATTGATTTGTCTTTTTCAGCAGGAGATGATGCTTCATCCGGGTTAGATTTTTCTGTGTTAGATTTTTCTGTCATAGATACAATCCTTTTTCTTTAATTATTTTTTCAACACATGGCTGCACCATGGAACTTATGGAAAGGTGATTCTGAACGCATTTTCTTATCATTGTTGAAGAAATTGCAATATCAGGCGCTTTATGGATATAAATAGTTTCCATCCCGGGATTTTGAAATGACTTTGAATTTCTCTCATAATAATATTTATCAGAAATCATATCCTTTATAAAACGGGCAAGATTATTTAAATTTCTTTTTTCACCGGCCCTGATCATAACGATTACCGGAATTAGACTGAATATTTCAATATTTTTTTTCCATGTGGGAATATCAAAAAACGCATCTGAACCCATTATCAGGTAAAGTTCTGTTTTAGATAGATTTTTTTGAAGCTGGCTTATGGTATCTATTGTAAACGACGGGCCTGTACGTTTAATTTCAATATCCGATGCTACAAGGCCGGAAATGTGTTTAATTGAGCACCTTACCATCTTCAGCCTGTCATCTGCCGGGGCAAGGTTAATATTTGGTTTATGGGGGGGGAAAGCTGCAGGGATCAAATGGATGGTATTAAGACCGAATTTTTGCTTCACATGGCAGATTACTTTAATATGCCCGTTATGAATGGGATTGAATGTCCCCCCGAAAAGTCCAAGTTTCATGACTTCTGCCTGTAATTTTTAATCTAACCAAATATTTTGCTTTATAAGAAATAAAATGTAAACCATTACTTTTATTTCATTTTTTGTTGTGAGGTAAATCTGGGCCAA
>CAZLBE010000413.1:0-2877 GCA_964557635.1 uncultured Desulfobacterales bacterium | reverse complement strand
TGGGTTTATGGCAAGGGCAGCTTTTACCGCTTCTTCTGCAGTCATAACATAGGTGCCTGAAACAGGAAGCAGGGCTATATCTGTGTTTATTTTTTCCATTTCAGGAATAAAATCGGAATCCCCTGCATGGTAGATCCTCACCCCGTCAATTTCCACAATAAAACCAAGCCAGTTGTTGGTTTTTGGATGAAAATCCTTATTAATATTGTATGAGGGTACAACTTCAATATTGATTCCATTAATTGCAAGCGTATCTCCGGGTTTTACAACTCTTACATCACCTGAAAGTTTTTTTGCAGAATCTTTTTCAGTAACTATTATCGTTTTTTCCCCTTGAATTTTTGCCACGTCTTCAACGGAACAATGGTCAAAATGATCATGGGTGATAAAAATAAGATCAGCCTTGGGATTTGTTCCTATCTGGAACGGATCAAAATAGATTTTTGCTCCGTTTTCAGCATCAATTCTAATGGAATCATGACCTAACCATTTAATATTTGAACTTACTTTTTCAACGGACATTTTTACCTCCTGTAATTTTTTTATTTTGCCATTAATTCTCCAACTGCTTTTTCCAGTCCATCGAGGCTTAATTCAAACATTGGAAAAATTCTCGATATGGCAATTATTGAATGGGTATATCCCCACATCTCCTCTGAAACAGGATTAAGCCAGACTGAATGGGAAAAAGTGTCTGCAATATATTTTAGTCTTTCTACACTTGGTTTTCCGCTTCTTTCGTTAATACCGATGGAACCGTCGGTGGCCATGAGTTCATACGGTGCCATACTTGCATCCCCGACAATAATAAAGCGTGTGTCAGGGTCAAGCCTTGCAAAATCATTGATATTTTTTGCCTTGCTGTATCTTTGTGGATCTTCCCATACATAATCATAAATGGTGTTATGGAAAAAATAGGTTTTTATTTCCTTAAACTGTGCGCCTGCATAGTCAAACAGGGTCTGAACAACGGGAATATAGGGATCCATGGACCATCCGCCGTTATCAATGGCAAGAATTACTTTCAGCCTGTCTTTTACTGACCTGTCAAAGACAAGCTCAATTTCTCCGCCGTTTTTCATTGTCCTGTAAATTGTCTCATCAACATTAATCTGATCTTTCGGGCCTGCAGGAATCATATGGCGCAGGCGTTTCAAGGCTTCACCCATCATTGCCTGGGTAAGGGGACCTTTTGCCGAATAATCTTTATACCTTCTTTCTCCTGCAACTTTTACAGCGGATTTGTTTCGAGATTCCCCCCCAACGCGCATTCCTCCGGGATGAAATCCTGAATGCCCCACAGGAGATGTCCCTCCCGTACCTATCCATTTATGTCCACCTTCATGGCGGCTCGTCTGTTCCTTAAGTCTTTCTTTAAAATATTCAATAAGTTCCTCCGGAGAAAATTTCTTTAATTCAGACTCATCCACTCCAAAGGCATCTGCAATTTTTTTGGGATTTTTCAGCCATTCATCCAACATGGCCCTTGCCATTTCATCAATTTCAAAGCCCTCTTTATCGGGCAAAGGCACTCCTTCAAAATAAAAGGCAAAAACCTGGTCGTACAGATCAAAATATCTTTCACTTTTAACGAGAATTGCCCTCGCAGAAAAATAAAAAACATCAAGAGAATCTATAAAACCACTGTTTAATGCCTTTTGAAGAGTGAGAAATGAAGTTGGTGAAACCGGAATTCCCGTTTCTTTAAGCTTATAGAAAAATTTTATAAACATTATTATTTCTGCTCTTTTTCAGGGTCAAAAGGGTTAAAAGGGTTAAAATGCATGAAATCATAAAAACTTCGTTAAAAAATTTTTTTTCTTTGTGTAAGATTTCCGGCCCTTGTATAATCATTACTTTTTTTAAATAAAACCCCGAGAAAAGGAAGCTCTCCTTTTACAAGATCCTTTGCACGAAAATCAGGATCAGCATTAAGGGCCCGTATCCAGTTGATAAGTTCCCTTGTGGCAGGTTTTTTCTCAATATTTTCAATTCTTCTCATGCCATAAAAAGCATTAATGGCGTTTTCTGCAAGTTTTCTGTCAATTTCAGGAAAATGAACATTGATAATTTTTCTCATCATCTTGGGATCGGGAAAAGCGATGTGGTGAAAATTACACCTGCCGAGAAAAGGATCTGAAAGCTCCTTTTTAGCATTGGATGTAATAATAATAACAGGTCTGTTAACGGCCTTTATGGTTTGATCAGTTTCTATAATATCAAACTGCATCTGGTCAAGGACATCTAACATATCATCCTGAAAATCGGTATCAGCTTTATCAATCTCGTCTATTAGAAGCACGGTTTTTGATTCTGCAGTAAATGCCTGGCCAATTTTCCCCATTTTAATGTAATCGTTAATATTACTCACATCTTTTTTTGAATCACCAAACCTGCTGTCATTTAGCCTTGTCAGGGTATCATATTGATATAAAGCGTCAATGAGTTTCATACTGGATTTAACATTAAGTACAATCAGCGGCATATTAAGACTTTCTGCTATTGCATGGGCAAGCATGGTTTTTCCCGTACCGGGCTCACCTTTTAATAAAAGCGGCATCTCAAGAGCCATGGAGATATTAACAATTCCTGCAAGTTCACTGTCAAGAACATATTTTGCCGCACCTGAAAATCTGTTATTTAGACCTGTTTTCTGTTCCATATAAAAAAGACTCCCTGAATTTATTTCAAACCTGTATTTATTTCAAAAATAGTAAATTGAACATTATTTCATCAGCTTATAAAGATAAAACATAACTCGCTTGCGTACAAGTTTTTTATTTGAAAATTAGCTGTTTATTTCTTATAACGGCCATGAGGCCGATCTGGATTTGGCCCAGATTGCCTCACAACAAAAAATGAAATGAATGTAATCGG
>CAZLBE010000412.1:0-2879 GCA_964557635.1 uncultured Desulfobacterales bacterium | reverse complement strand
TACCAAGTTGTCTATCAAAAAAATAGAAAAGAAATAAAAATAAAAGTACAGGCAATAAAACAAAAACAAAGGAAAAACCAGCCATCCCCTTCCATCTTTTACGCTTAATGATCCCGGATATAGCTTTATTGCCTGCATTTGGGAAAAGTACATCGGGAATTTCAAGGCTCTCTTTTCCTGTTACTTTCTTAAGTATATTCTGTTTCTCGCTTTTCAACTGCTCCTGAGAAAAGGATTGGTACATATTACCTTTAAATCCCGATGCAAGGCAGTACTGATAAACCTCCTGAATTTCTTTATCATTTTCGCCGAGTTTTTCAAGTCTCGTAAAAAAAAGTTCTCCTGCGTTTGTCGTATTAAAATATATCTTCTGCAGAGAATTTTTGGTCCACTCCGGCTTATGCTCCCAGGATGTTTCCAGCAGAGATTCATCTATCCATGCAAAAATCGGGAACAGAGCATCATTAATTTTATTTTTTTTGATTCCTGCAGATTGAGCGAATTCTTTTGTTTTTTCAATTAATTTCGCATAATTTTCTTTTACCTGCTCAAAATCAATTTGCGAGGTGTTTACTTTTTCTACAAGATAATATGTATATGCAAAAAGTTCAGTAACACAATCGATAATTTCAATTTTCATATGACACGCCATATCCTTAAAATCTTGAACTTAATATTTGATATTATGTTTGAGAAATCACTATATCAATTGATGCATCATCCGGTGCATTATCCCAGTAAAGACAAATATTACCGGATCTTTTAATTTCCTGCCAGTTCTTATCCTTTGAATTGATCCTGAAATAATGGGAATCCGGATGTTTCGGCATTCCGGAAGGCGGAACAAGCCTGTGTTTGACAGGAACACCGGGTAATGCTCTTGAAACGAGGTTATCGATATTATCAGGATCTCCTATTTTAACAAGATTATGGAAATCATTTATTATGGTTTTAGAATCACCACCGGTTTTCACCACAAGAAAGAATATCGCAAAATCACGAAACTCATCAATGGGTATTGTGGCTGTAAAATAATTATCTTTTCTAATCATATTAAAAATACTTTCACCGCCCAGAGATACCCCCTTTAAAAGTTCTTCAATCAAAATAATCGCCTCGTTAAAACAATTAAAAAGATGCTCATGATCATATGCAGGCAGCAAATAAGTACCGTCTTTTAATTGTCCAAGGGCATTGATCCTGCCGGAAAAAGTGCTCAAATCCCCGACAATCTGCCCTAACACACCGTAAACGGTATGGGGATGGAAATCAGCAATTTCAATTATATGATTGAGAACAGGCAACGCTCTGTTAAGTGAATTTAAAACAAGGAGATACGGAAGAAAATGTGCATCAAAATCCGATGATTGAAAGCCCTGGGCAAATTTATATGACTCAAAAACCCTGCATCTTGAAATTAAATTTTCCCTCAGCCCCTTAAGCTTCTGCATAAGTATCTCTGAACCTGCTATAGTATAGGCAGGAGCAATAAAGGTGTTTGAAACACTTATTTTATCTTCAATGAGTTCAAGCTGCAAAACAGGTATTGTCAAATATTCATTGAATTTTTCGATTTCATAATCCCAGAAAATTTTTAACACATAATCCATTTTCCTTACATTGGCAGAAACGCCGCCTTCATGAATATCTCTCACCTCTTCGGATTCTAAGGGAGATACAAATCTTGTACCCACCGAATCAAGGCTGTCAGTTGCCATGGTTGAAGTAACATTTTTATTACAGGCATCCCATTTCCTTATTCCAAGGTATACCGTTACCGGTTTATCACCTTTAATATCAAAGGAGATATCCTCAAAAGAACGGGGATAAATCAAAGCATTCCCAGGAAAATTCACCCATGTTCCATCCTGAAAAATCAACTCGCAATCCGCTATTTCAATAATGCGCTGTTCAAGTGATGATTCCAGGACATCAATTCTGCCGCATCCATAGAAAAATGGTGTATGATATTTATTATGCGGTACAATAAGGGATCTTAAATAATTATCAAACTGCTGAAAATGATGGGGCTGCAGAAAGAGCCCCTGATGCCATAAAATTGGTTTTCCGCTTTTATCAGTTTCCATTGGATTTAATTTCATTTGAGTTTATTTTTTTCAAATCATGCTCGGTAAAATAGATCGCAGCTTTTAAATCCATAACCACTGCAACTTTCTTTTTAAAAATAATACCCTGTTCTTCCACTTTACTGGGTATTTCAAAAAAGCAGGTTACCCTGCCTGGAGTCAAGTCGAAAAAACCAGCAACAATACCGACCCATTTGCATTTTTCCGCCCTGGTAAGCACCAGATTACCATCTTCCCCGGGATTGATAAATACTTTTTTAACGGCCTGGACACTGGGGTCAAAATTCTGCCCCTTGAGCAGGGTTTGCAGACCGTCCTTATATGCTGCAAGTTCCATGAATTTATTAATATCACTTAATTGATAAATTACCGCCTGCAGTACATGGGAAGCCCCGTTAAATTCATTTAGCATATTATTGGCATGGTATGATATTTCTATCGCCTTAGGCTGATAAATCCACTGGGGTACGGGATCAGGTTTTTTCCCACCGCATGCAGTCATAACACAACCTGCAAAAAATATAAGAACCAAATCCATGATCACAAAACTTTTTTTACAATGAAACCATTTTAAAAACCATGATGCGCACACATTATTTTCGCATATTATTTTACTCATAACTGCTCTCTCTGAATTTTTTTTTACAATTTAAAATAAAGATTAGCTTTTCCGAATGCATGATTCAATTCTTAGATAAGCATATCAAAATGTAATATATATATTTATTTCAGACAAGACTTGAAAATTTTACCATAAATGTCAAGAAAAAAAAGCATAAGCTATTATATTTT
>CAZLBE010000411.1:1281-2890 GCA_964557635.1 uncultured Desulfobacterales bacterium | reverse complement strand
CAGATCGACTACGTTGTTGCGTTGCATAACGAGGATCTAAATAAAGGATTTGGCGAGGTATATATCCCTGATGCTCTTTCCCGCAAATATACCAATGCATCAAAAGAGACAGGATGGCAGTATGTCTTTCCTGCAAAAAAATTGTCAAATGACCCGAGATCAGGAAAAATGATGCGCCATCATGTTATGGAGTCAACACTCCAGAAGGCAGTGAAACGCGCTGTAACCAGGGCAGGTATTTACAAAAAAGCAAGCTGCCATACCCTGCGCCACAGTTTTGCAACACATTTACTTGAGAACGGCACCAACATCAGGATCGTGCAGGAGCTCATGGGGCATAACGATGTAAAAACAACTGAAATTTATACCCATGTTATGAAAAAAGATATTGATTCCGTTAAAAGCCCTCTGGATTTATTATAATTTTTTATGAAAGCTTCTGAAAATTGATGTATTGATTTATTGATGACCACTCATTGATGAATAAATATCACTTTTGGTGTAAGGCATAGTAAAATTATCAATGCCTAATGATTTAAAAAAATTACAGGAGTCAATTCATGGTTAAATTTATTCATGCGGCAGACATACACCTTGACAGCCCGTTAAAAGGCCTTGAAGCACATGAGGATGCACCTGTTGAAGAGATCCGTGGTGCCACGAGGCGGGCGTTTGATAATATGATTGAGCTGGCCATTGAGGAAAAGGTTGATTTTGTGCTTATTGCAGGGGATCTTTATGACGGAGACTGGAAAGACTACAACACCGGTCTTTTTTTTGCAGGCAGGATGGGCAGATTATCTAAGGTAGGGATCAGAGTTTTTATTGTTTCCGGCAATCATGATGCTGCAAGCCAGATCACAAAAGCCATGCCCCTGCCTGAGAATGTAACCCTTTTGTCAACGAAAAAGCCTCAGTCTGTAAAACTTGATGACCTTGGTGTCATTATCCATGGCCAGGGCTATTCAGTTCGTGCTGTCACTGACGATCTTGCATCCGGTTATCCTCAATATGACCCCGGTTATTTTAACATAGGCATGCTGCACACCTCACTTACCGGCCGTAAAGGCCATGAGAATTACGCTCCGTGCAGTACGGATGAACTGAAATCCAAAGGCTATGATTATTGGGCATTAGGACATGTTCACAAACGGGAAATTGTTGATAAAGATCCCTGGATTGTGTTTCCGGGAAATATTCAGGGCCGTCACATAAGAGAAACAGGGGTCAAGGGAGTAACACTTGTCACTGTGGAGGATGGAGCGGTGACAGAAGTAACGGAAAAAGAGCTGAATGTGGTGCGCTGGGCCGAATGTAAGGTGGATATGGCTCAATGCGTTACCATGGATGACGTCAATGATGCAGTCCGCCTGAAACTGGAACAGGAATTGGATAACGCAGATGGAAAAACCCTTGCTGTACGTCTGATCTTGACAAACAAATGCCCTGTCCATGCTCAATTAATTAACAGAGAAGCTCAGTTGACTGAGGAATTTAAGGGCATTGCCGCCGGCACAGGTGATATATGGATAGAAAAAATAAAGTTTCAGACAAGCCGTGAAAAAAGCCTTGAAGAAAACTTTGGCGATGATACACCCATTGCAGGTCT
>CAZLBE010000411.1:0-1181 GCA_964557635.1 uncultured Desulfobacterales bacterium | reverse complement strand
TCAGAGTGCCCTGGCCTTCATATCATCTTTGGCCCCAACGAAGCAGGAAAAAGCAGCTCACTGCGGGCACTCAAGGCCCTGCTGTATGGATTCCCAGTGCAGACATCTGATAATTTTCTACATAACTATGATAAACTGCTTGTGGGCGGCTGTTTTGAAAATAGTGCAGGAGAAGAACTTTTTTTCCAGCGCAGGAAAAGACGTATTAAAGATATAATTGATGAAAACGGAAACCCTGTTGATCCGAAAATTTTATCTTCATTTATCCCTGACCTTGAACCCGATCTGTTTGAATCCCTTTACGGCATTGACCATGAAACCCTGATCAAGGGGGGCGAAGAGATCCTTGCCCAGAAAGGAGCCGTGGGCCAGGCTCTTTTTGCAGCCGGAGCCGGTATCTCTTCTTTGCGAAAGGTCATTGATCAGCTTGAAGAAGATGCTTCAAATCTGTTTAAACCTGCAGGACAGATCCCGGAAATCAACAGAACAGTCAAAGAATTTAATGAACTTAAAAAAAAGGCAAGACAGAGCAGTCTTTCTTACAATGAATGGAAAAAACATCATACGCTTTTAGTTTCCGCTGAAAAAAAACGGACAGACCTGGAAAGAAAACGGCAGTTAAATGATAAAGAGCTGCACCGTCTGGAACGGTTTCAGCAGGCAATTCCTGAACTTGCTGCCGTAAAAAATTGGCAGAAACAATTAAATGATCTCGGCGATGTTATTTCCCTTCCATCTGATTTTGCAAAAAAGTATCAGAATGTCACAGGGGAAATGCGGGAGGCAAAGCAGCAGTTAGATAAAAGCTGTGAACTTAAAAAAGAAAATGAAAAAAAACGCAAAGCAATATTTGTTAACAGGGACCTCTTAAACAATGCAGTGATGGTGGATGATTTTCATCAGCGTCTTGGTGAATATCGCAAGGGCCAGAAGGACAGGCCTGTAAGAGATGGCATGAGGATCGCCCTTCGCAGGGAAGCAGGAAATATGCTGCTGCAGGTACGTTCCGATTTGACACTTGATGATGTTGAAATCCTGCGTCCCATGCTTGTCAGAAAAAAAACCATACAAACCTTAAGCACGAAATATGAAGCAATAACACAAAAGCTTGCAATGGCAGAAAAACAGTGCAGCTCAGCAGAAACTGAATGTAAAGATACAACAGTAAAATTAAATAAAAT